>JBEGJD010000358.1:0-5680 GCA_041184765.1 Verrucomicrobiota bacterium
CCTTGGTTGCGGCGGGGCCGCGCTGCGGCCTTCCGCGGACCAGACCCGGCGCCTGCAGCCAATCGCTCCGCGGCATCCTTCAAAGCCCGTATTTCGCCGGGTCGAATCCCCGTTCCTTTAAGGCGGCGGCCAGGGCGGCGAGATCCAGTTTCGCCCCGGGCTTGATGCCGTTGGCCCGGTACCAGCCCTGATTCGTCTCCAGGGCGAAGCGCAGGTCACTCCCGCTGGACGCGACCGGCCGCTCGTCGAACGGATGCAACGGATGCACCTCAGCCAGGGAGCCGTCGGAACGGAAGAACCCGATGTCGAGGGGCGTGGGGGTGTTCCGCATCCAGAAGCTCATCTGCTGCGGCTTCTCGTAAATGAAGATCATGCCGTCGTCTGGCCCAAGGTCGCGCCGATCCATCAGGCCGCGTTGCATCTCCTCCATCCGCACGGCGAGCTGCATGCGCACCGTCTTCTCGCCGACGCGGATCGGAAAAAAGTGCAGCACTCCCCTCGCCGCGACGGCAGGCGTCTTGGCCGTCGGCGCCGCCCCCTCACGGGCGCAGGCGGAGACGACCAGGGAAAGAACCGCGACCGTCAGGAGACGCACCGAGACCGGATTTGCATTTTTCACACGCGGGTGGCTAATCGTCGGGCTCTTCCGCTTCAATCCGCATCTCCCGTGCCCGCCCTTCCTCCTCCCCTTCTTTACGCCGACACCGAGCGCAGCGCTGACGCGCTCTATTTCGGGAAGGTCGACGTACCCGACCCGTTCATAGCCTTCGGCCACAGCGGCAAGAAATACGCGATCGTGAGCGCGCTGGAGTTCGGCCGCGTGCGCCGGACATCGGATTTCGACGTGGTGCTGCCGCTCGAGGATTTCCACCGCCGCGCCCGCGAGCGCTGGACGGACCGCCGACCCGGTCCCGCCGAGGTGATCTTTATCGCCGCCGGCGACGTGCGCCGGACTTCATTTACCGTGCCGGACGACTTCCCCTCCGGCGTGTACGCGCGACTGGTCGAGCTTGGCCTGCGGCTTACGATCGCGCCGGGTCCTCTTTTCCCGGAACGCGAGATCAAGACTGCCGGCGAGGCGGCGGCGATCCGCGAGGGCAACCGCTGCAGCGCGCTCGGTTTCGCGGCCGCGGAACGCATTCTCCGCGGCGCGCGCATCAAGGGCCGCCGCCTGGTTTACCGCGACCAGACCGTGACCAGCGAGATGCTGAAGTTCGCGATCGAGTCGGCCTGCCTGGAGGCGGGTGCGGTCTCCGCCAACACCATCGTGGCCGGCGGCGACCAGGCGTGCGATCCGCACGACCGCGGCACGGGACCCATTCGCCCGAATGAAATGGTCATCGTGGACATTTTCCCGCGGGTGACCGCCACGGGTTTTTACGGCGACATGACCCGCACTTTCCTGCGCGGACAGGCCAGCGACGCCCAGCGCGCGCTCTACGCCGCCGTGCGTGACGCGCAGCTCGCGGCGATCCGCGGCATCCGGACCGGCGCCAACGGCCGCGACGTCCACCGGCGTTGCGTCGAGGTGTTCGAGGCACGCGGCTTCCGCACCAAGCACGGCAAACGCGGCTCGGTGGGTTTCTTCCACGGCACCGGCCACGGGCTCGGCCTCGCCGTGCACGAGGCGCCGCGCATGAGCGGATCGATCGATTACACCCTGCGCGGCGGATCGGTCGTCACCGTGGAGCCGGGCCTCTACTACCCCGGGCTCGGCGGCTGCCGTGTCGAGGACGTGGTGCAGGTCACGTCGGGGGCCCCGAAGCTGCTGTCCCGCTATCACTACGAATGGGAGTTCCGCGGATGAAGGACCTGAAACCCCTGCTGCGGCGGATCACCCGCCTGCGCATCCTCGTCGTCGGCGACGTGATGCTTGACCATTACATCTGGGGCGACGCCACGCGGATTTCGCCCGAGGCGCCCGTGCCGGTGATCGATATCGCCCGGGACACGTGGACCGCCGGCGGCGCCGCCAACGTGGCGCTCAACCTCGCCTCGCTTGGCGCCCGTTGCACCGTCGCCGGCTACATCGGCGATGACGAGGCCGGCCACCGGCTCACCACCATCCTTCACGGCAAGCGCATCGATACCATCGCCACGCCCGGCAAGGCGCCCACGATCGTCAAGACGCGCGTCCTCGTGCAGCACCAGCAACTGTGCCGCCTCGATCGCGAGGCGCCTCCGGGCTCCTACGAAATCCCCACGGGACGCGTCGACGCCCTGCTGGCCAAGGCGGTCGCGAATTGCGACGCGGTCATTCTCTCCGATTACGCGAAGGGCATCCTGAACGACGCCGTCGTGGCCCGTGTCTCGCAGCTCGCACGCAAGGCCGGAAAGTTCGTCGCGCTTGATCCGAAGCCGAAGCGCAACCTGGCGTTCCACGGTCTCGACCTGATCACCCCCAACAAACGCGAATCCCTGCAGCTCGCGGGCATGGAGCTGGCTCCGCATGCGAAGTTTCCGGCCGTCGAGGTCTGTGCTCGTCTCCACGAGCGCTACGCGACCCGCCATCTCGTGGTCACCCTTGGCGAGGAAGGGATGCTGCTCAGCGCCGGCGGGCGTGTGCAAAAGGTCATCCCCACTGCCGCTCGTGAGGTCTTCGACGTTTCAGGCGCGGGCGACACCGCTCTCGCAGGACTCGTCCTCGCGTTGTGCGCCGGGGCGCCGCTCGAGACCGCAGCCCATTTTGCCAACGCGGCGGCCGGTGTCGTCGTCGGCAAGCTCGGCACCGCGACGGTTTCCCCCGAGGAGCTCCTCGCGTACGTCAACCGCCGGTGATCCAAGATTTCATTCCGCCTCCCGCCGCGGGCGGCCCGCCGGGCGCCGCCTTGTTTCTCGACCGCGACGGCACGATCATCCACGACCGCGACTACCTCTGGGATCCGGCCGGCGTCGAATTATTGCCCGGAGTCACCGCGGCGCTCGCTGACGCGCGTCACCTCGGCTACCGGCTCTTCATCCTTACCAACCAGAGCGGTATCGCCCGCGGCCTCTACGGCATGGCGGATGTGATCCGGTGCAATGAACGGATGGAGGAATTACTCGGGCTACCGCGGCCGATCTTCGACTCGGTGTGCATCGCGCCCGAGGGCCCGCAGGACCCGGTGCAATACCGCAAACCCTCGCCGCGCTTCATCACGGAAACCATCTCCCGCTACCGCCTCGATCCGAGGCGTTGCTGGATGGTCGGCGATCGCGAGAGCGACGTGAAAGCCGGCCTGGCGGCGGGTGTCCGCGCCGCGGCGGTTTGCACCGGAAAGCTCGACGCCGCCGGCTGGTCGCAAGCCGTTTCTCCGGACGTCCCGGTTCATACCGGTCTCACCGAATTCGTGGCAACCCTCCCTCCGGCGACCACCCATGCCTGAGTTGGCGGAGGTCGAGTTCTACCGGAAACGCTGGGCGCTCGCCGCGACCGGCCAGCGCATCACCCGGGTCGCGCTGCACCCCGACAAACGTCCCGTGCGTCACATCGATGTCTCCGCGGCGGAGGAGGCGTTGACCGGCGAAAAGCTCGTCTCCTCCGAGGCCGCGGCAAAGCAGATGCTCTTCCGCTTCGGTAAAGACGCGGCACTGGGAGTGCATCTGGGCATGACGGGCGAGTTGTTTGTCGCGGCGCCCAATTTCAGCCCGGGGAAACACGACCACCTCGTGCTGTTCACCGGCCGCCAGGCGCTCGTGTTTCGCGACCCGCGCATGTTTGGCCGCATCGAGTTCCACCGGGGCAAGGAGACACCGCCGTGGTGGTCCCGCATCGCTCCGGCGGTGCTGTCAGCCGCCTTCACCCGCGAGGCCGTCGCCGCTTTCCTCCGCCGCCGGGCCCGTTCACCGATCAAAGCCGTGCTCCTGATGCAGGAGAGGTTTCCAGGCATAGGAAACTGGATGGCCGACGAGATCCTCTGGCGCTCCGCGGTGCATCCCGCCCGTCGCGCCGGATCTCTTTCCACCACCGAGGTCACGATGCTGTGGCGCCAGTGCCGCACGGTCGCGCGGCAGGCGCTCGCGGCGATCGCCGGCCGCGGCAACGCCCTGCCCGGCGATCTGAACGTCGGTATCCCGCGGTCATGGCTTTTTCTTCACCGCTGGAGCGATGGCGGCCGCTGTCCGCGCACCGGAGTTCTCCTGCGTCGCGCCACCATCGGCGGCCGGACGTCCTGCTGGTCGCCCGCGCGCCAGAAACTGCCATGAAAGGCGTGCGGCTCGACGAGTTGCTGGTGGCCCGCGGTCTCGCGGAGTCGCGCACGCAGGCCAAGGCGCTCATCATGAGCGGCCGCGTGCGCCGCGGCACCGAACGTCTCGACAAACCCGGGCGGGAGTTCCCTGCCGACACCCCGCTCGAGGTCGAGCAACCCCCGCGCTTCGTGAGCCGTGGCGGCGAGAAGCTGGCGGCCGCGCTCTCGAACTTCACTCTCGATGTGCAAGGCGCCCACGTCCTCGACGTCGGCGCCTCGACCGGCGGTTTCACCGACTGCGTGCTGCAGGCTGGCGCGGCCGACGTGGTGTGCGTGGACGTCGGTCGCGCCCAATTGCACGCGAAACTCAGGGCGGACCCCCGCGTCACGAACCTGGAGAAGGTAAACGCGCGCCACCTGCACACCGCCGATCTCCCGCGGACAAATTTCGACGCCGTGGTGATGGACCTATCCTTCATCTCGCTCGTTTCGGTGCTCCCGGCGGTCTGGCCGTTGTTACGTCCCGACGGTAAGCTCGTAGCGCTGGTGAAGCCGCAATTTGAGGCGGGCAAGGAGGAGGCCGACCGGGGCCGCGGGGTGATCCGGGACCGTGCGGTGCAGGAGGCGGCCCTCGCCAAGGTGCGGGGTTTCGCGCTCTCGGAGCTCCCGGGTTGCCGACTCGTGGGCGAGATGGATTCGCCGATCGAGGGCGCGGACGGCAACCGCGAGTTCTTGCTATGCGTGGAAAAGCAAGCCGAGTAAGGTCCGTACTCCGATGAAACCGATCCGCCGGCTCGCGTTCGTGGTCAACGCCCAGAAGGAGGGCGCCGATCAGCTTGCGCGCGAGCTAGCGGCCATCGCCCGCGCCACCGGAGTGAAGCTGCGGCGTACCTCGCGCTTTCCCCTGCCCTCCGGTTTCCTGCGCGGTGTTGACGCCTGCTGCGTGATCGGAGGCGACGGAACCCTGCTCGGCGTGGCACGGGAAGCGGCGCTTGCGCAGGTGCCGATCATCGGAGTGAACCGCGGCAGTCTGGGGTTTCTCACCACCTTTTCCGCCGAGGAAGCGCAGGCGCGGTTCTCGGAATTGCTCGGAGGAGCTTTCCGCATCGATCGGCGGGCCATGTTGCAATGCGCGGCGAAAGGCAGCCGGCCGGAACTCGCGCTCAACGATATCCTGATCAAGGACGAGAAGAACTCCCGCCTGGTGCGCCTTGAAGTGCACGCCGACGGCGACCTCGTGACCGACTACCTCTGCGACGGCCTCATCTTCTCCACCCCGACCGGCTCTACGGCCTACAATCTGTCGGCGGGCGGACCCATCGTGCACCCCGGTGCCGGCGTCATCGCGATGACGCCGATCTGCCCCCACACGCTGAGCAATCGGGCGATTATTTTCCGCGATAGCGTGCAATTGACGGTGATCAACCGTTCCCCCGGCGCCCGCCTCTTCGTGCTCGCCGACGGCAGGCATAAACTACTCCCCGGTAAGGACCTGCCGATCACTATCAGCT
>JBEGJD010000359.1:0-2922 GCA_041184765.1 Verrucomicrobiota bacterium
CCGCGGCGAACGCCCCTCCCACCGGTCGCGCCCCGATCCGGTCGTCGCCTAGCAGGATCTGTATGCGGTTGCGGCGGTTGAACTCGTTGGCGACATCCCGGAGCGGCGTCTCGGCGAAAACTAGCCGGCGTTCCTGCCAGGAAAGCGCCCGCCGGACGGCCTCGGGCGTCACCTTCTCGATGACGGCGGCGCCTCCGGGTTGGAGGGAATCTTGGATCAGGAGCGCTGGGATGCGCGCGCGTTCGTGCGCCTCGAGGAACGCGGAAAACCCCTGTCGGGCGCTCTCTCCCGGGGAGCGGCCGGACGGCGGTGTCGGCCGGGCGGTGTCGGCCGGGCGATCGACCACGGCGACCTTGCCCTCGGTCACGAGCACCTCAACCGCCCCGGAGCCGAGCAGGACATTGAACGCCGTGCCAACGGCGCGGACCGAGACGCCCGCCGCCTCGACCACGAAGGCCCGGCGCGGATCGGGGGTGACGGTGAAGTGGGCCTCCCCGCTGAGCAGCGAAACCCGGCGTTCGTCGGAGGCGAGAACGACCCGAACCTCGGTGCTCGCGTTCAACTCGATTACGGAGCCGTCGCCCAGGACGACCCGCTCGTAGCCGCCCGCCGAGGTTGCGTGGGATTGGGATGTCGGCGAGATCGGGAGCCAGGGCCGCAACGCGACGATCGTGATGATGACGGCGGCGACCGCGGCGGCCGCGGTCCGCCAGCCGCGGCCTGAACGTCCGGCGTTTCGCTCCGTCGGGCGGACGGGGGACGGGAAGGTTATGACCGGCTGGAGGTCCGCACGCACCCGCGGCATTTTTTCCAAGAGGTCGCACGCGGCCTCAAGTCTGGCGACCGCCGCCGCGTGGCGCGGGTCGGCCTGTCGCCAGCGTTTGAACTCCCGCTTTTGGGACGAGGAAAGTCCCTCGGAGCGGAGGGTGAGCCAGTTCGCCGCCACCTCCTCGATGGGGTCGTCGTGATCCTCGGGTCCGGATGCCGGTGTCATGCGGGGTTCCCTCGCTCGCCGGAGGTGCTCGGTGCGCCCTCGATGAGACCGCGGTCGGCGAAAAACGCGGCGCACCGCCGCATGCCCTTGGCCATATGAACCTTCACGGTCTCGGGTGATATGCCCAGTTGGATGCCGATTTCCTTGTAGGAGAGGTTGTCGAGGTAGCGCAGCATGATCACCTGCCGGCAGCGGTCGGGCAGGGCGCGCACCGCCTCGGCGAGCACCTCCAGTTCCAGTCGTTGATCGAACTGTTCGGCCGTGCCCGGCTGTTCGGAGAGCGCCGTCAGTTCGATGGCCTCCGTCACGGCCTCGGTCGGCTTGGCCCCCCTTCGGCGGAAAAGATCGTAGGCGGCGTTGCGCGCCGCGGTGAAGAGAAACGCGCGCGGGTGGCGGACTTCGCCCCTTGCGCGCTCGCGTAGAAGGCGGGTGTAGGACTCCTGCACGAGGTCGTCGTGCTCGCCCAGCGTGGGAAAGCGTGCCTGCAGGTAGGCGCGGAGCGCGGGCTCATGAGGTTGCACCTCGCGTTCGAACCAGCGTGAGACCTCGGCCTCGCCCGTCGCCGGAGCGCCTCCGGCCTGCGGGAGCGCGGGGAGACGCACGACCTCGTTGCTCATGGCTTGGCGGGCATGGATGGCCCCAGCAGCAGCACGGTAGCGACGATCACCACCCACCCGGCCAGATCGAGCCACACCCCGTGGCGCATCATGGATTTCAGCGGCACGCAGCCCGTTCCATACGCCATCGCATTCGGCCCGGTGGAGACGGGCAGGAGGAAGCCCATCGAGCAGCCCAGACAGGCGGCGAGGGCCGGCTTCAGGGGATCGACTCCCGCCGCCTGCGCGACCGCGATCGCGATCGGCACCACCATCGTGGCTGAGGCGGTATTGGTGGTGGTTTCGCTGACGACTATCCCGATCGCGGTGAAGAGCAGGGTCAGCCCGACGACCGAATGGCTTTGAAAGATGGTGGCGAGTCCCGAACCGATCCAGTGGGCGAGGCCGGTGGAGAACATCAGTTCGCCCAAACTCATGCCGCCCGCGAACAATAGGATGGTGCCCCAGTCGATGCCGGCGGCATCGCGCCACTCAAGAGTGAACGATTCCCGTTTCGTGTCCGCCGGCAGGATAAAGAGCAGGGAAGCGGCCAGCAGGCCGATGATGCTCTCCGGCGCGCGGGCATTGATCCAGAGGAAGACGGGATCCGCCGCGCCACGTTCGGAGAATCCGGCGATCAGCCCGGGAAGCATCCAGAACGTGACGGCGCCGATGAACACGCCCACGACGTTCCGTTGGCCCCGGGTCCAGGGGCCGATTTTCGCCCGCTCCTTCTCCAGCAGAGGGCGATTGTCGGCCAGGGGAAGGTTGGGGAACGGGCAGTGCCGCCCGAATCGCCAGACCAGGAAAACCGTCAACACCACCGCAACCGGAAGGCCGAGCCGCATCCACTCGAAGAACGTGATCTTGTAACCTAACAACCGCTCCACCGCCCCGATGCCGATGAGGTTGGGGGGGGTGCCGACCGGCGTGGCCATGCCACCCACCGAGGCCGCGAAGGCGGTGATCAGCATCAAGCCCGCCGCATAAGGGGTGGCGCGGAAGTTGGCCGCGCCTTGCCGCAGGCCGAGTTCGGCGAGGATCGACAGGGCGATGGGGAGCATCATCGCCGTGGCGGCCGCATTGGAGACCCACATGGAAATCACCGCGGTGATTCCCGCGAACGCCGCATACAGGCGCCCCGGGCTCGCGGTGATCCAGGGCAGCGTGAGCAGACCAAACGCGAAACGCCGGTTCAGCCCGTGTTTCAACATGGCCTCGCTCATCAGAAAGCTGCCGATGAACAGAAAAACAACCGGGTCGGAGAAGGGTCGGAAGACCTCCCGGGCCGAACCGAGTCCGGCGGCCACACACAGCGCCGGGGCGAGCAAC
>JBEGJD010000360.1:0-6286 GCA_041184765.1 Verrucomicrobiota bacterium
CCTCGGTGATCATCGGCGGCGCGAGCCTCAACGGTGGCGTCGGTACGGTGCTGGGCTCGATGATCGGCGCGCTGATCATGGCCGTGCTGCGCAACGGCTCGCAGCAGATGGGTTGGCCGACATATTTCCAGGAAATCATCATCGGCCTGGTGATCATCGCGGCGGTGTTCGTGGACCACCTGCGGCAGGGCAAGCGGACGTGACAGGATCGAGCGAAAGCTGGGACAGGGCGCGCACAGAGGGCCAATCCGAGGGCGCGAAGTTTGGGAGGATTGAATGAGGGAGGCCGGATACGGGGAAATGGCCGGGGTGAATCTGGAAATCAGGAAGTCGGGGTTCGACGTAACGAATCCCGAAAACGCAGCCCGGTGTGCCCACGGAACACGCGGAAAACGCGGAAGGTGGAATCATTCGTGCGCATTTGCGTCCCTTCGTGGTTCACGCTTCGCGAAGCGGTTCTTGGAGAGCGTTCTTCTGATCCGCGCCATCCGCGGTGAACTCCGGGGCGTTCGGGACGGCCTTACGCCTTCGCCGGGCCCTCGGAGGACAAATCGGAGGAGAAGACGGCCGTCTCAACCTCGTCATGGTCCGCGGCGGGCGGCCGCGGCTACACCAAGCCCTCCCTTATCCGTGTGCCACCGTGTTGATCCGTGGTTACCCACCCGCGGAGCGGTTCGGAAACGCGAACGTTTCACCACGGAGGCACAGAGGCACCGAGGGGAAACGAATCCGGGAGTCAGGAAATCGGGGTTTCGACATAAAGAAGCCCGAAAACGCCTCAGGGTGCGCCCACGGAATACTCGGAAAACGCGGAAGGTAGAATCATTCGTGCGCATTTGTGTCCCTTCGTGGTTCATGCTTCGCGAAGCGGTTCTTGGAGAGCGTTCTTCTAATCCGCGCCATCCGCGAAATCCGCGGTGAAATCCGGGGCGTTCGGGGCGGCCTTCCGCCTTCGCCGGGCCTCCCGCCTCCGCCGAGCCTACGGCGGGCAAGACGGAGGACGACACGGCCGTCTCAACCTCGTCATAGTCCGCGGCGGGCCCTCCCTCGGATCTACAGGGATTCCTTCCGAAATTCCCCTTACTCCCTCTCACCTTCATTCATCCCTCCCAGCGCCGCCGAGCCCGGACGATGCTTCGGCTGTGGCGGAGTCGCGCTGGGGAAAAATGGGGCGACCGACGGGATTTGAACCCGCGACCCCAAGATCCACAATCTTGTGCTCTAACCAACTGAGCTACGATCGCCGTGAAAAGGGGACGCGGAAAGTCGCGGCGGCCTGGTGGTCTGTCAATCCCTTCGTTGGCCCGCCGAACAAGGCGCGACGTCACCGAAAACCCAATGAGTCGGCCGCGGTTGCGCCAGATACTCCGCGGCCAAACGCGCTCTTGCCTCCCGCGCGGCGCGGTCGCCATCGTCCCGTTTTTTCCCATGCCGACCCTTAAATTCGCCGTCCTCGCCGGAGACTACATCGGACCCGAAGTCATGCAGGAGGCCCTTCGCGTGCTGGCCCATGTCGCCCGCCAGGAGAACCTCCAACTCGACTACACGCTGGCCGATGTCGGCGGCGCCGGCATCGACAACCACGGCAAGGCGCTGCCCGACTCCACCCTGCGCGTTTGCGAGCAGGCCGACGCGATCCTCTTCGGCTCGGTTGGCGGCCCGAAATGGGAAAAGCTGCCCCCGAAGGAGCAGCCGGAGCGCGCCGCCCTGCTGCCGCTGCGGAAGCACTTCACGCTCTTCGCCAACATCCGGCCCGGCCTGCTCTACCGCGAGCTCACCGACGCCTCGCCGCTCAAGACCGAGCGCATCCCGGACGGCATCGACATCGTGTGCATCCGCGAGCTCACCGGCGGTGTTTACTTCGGCCAGCCGAAGACCACGACGACGCTACCCGACGGCGACGTGCAGGCGATCGACACGATGGTCTACCGCCGCTCGGAGATCGAACGCATCCTCAAGGTGGCGATCGAGACCGCCCGGGGGCGGAAGGGAAAGCTGTGCTCGGTGGATAAGGCCAACGTGCTCGAGACGTCCGTGCTCTGGCGCAAGACCGTCACGGAATACGTCGCACGGCATGCACCCGAACTCACGCTTTCCCACATGTACGTCGACAACGCGGCGATGCAGCTCGCGCGCGACCCGAACCAATTCGACGTGTTCGTAACCGAGAACATGTTCGGCGACATCCTTTCCGACGAGATGGCGGTGATCTGCGGATCCCTCGGCATGTTGTCCTCGGCCTCGCTCGGCGCCGGGAAAAATTCCCTCGGTCTGCCCTTCGGGCTTTTCGAGCCAGCGGGCGGCACCGCGCCTGACATCGCGGGCAAGGGTATCGCCAACCCGTGTGCGCAGATCCTTTCCGTCGCGCTCATGCTCCGCTTCAGCTTCGGCCTCGACGCCGTGGCGAAGCGGATAGAGGCCGCGGTGAAGAAGGCGGTGACCGGCGGCACCCGCACGGGCGACATCGCCTTCGGCCGCCCGTCGGTGGGCACCAAGGCGATGGCCGACGCCGTCATCGCCGCGCTCTGACCGCGGCGGCGGTCACTCCGGCTGCTTGCACCCGGCGCAGCCTGAAACAGCGTTCACGTTCATGAACGCGCCGAGTCGTCACGCCCTCCCCCTTTTTTGTCTCCTCGCCGTCCCGATTTCGGCCGCTGACTGGCCGCAATGGCGCGGCCCCGCCCGCGACGGCATCGTCACGGGGTTCAAAGCCCCCGCCGTCTGGAAATCCGACGCGCTCACGAAAAAATGGTCGATCGCGGTCGGCGAGGGCCACGCTTCCCCGGTAGTGGCGGGAGACCGCGTGTTTGTTTTTTCCCGGGAGGGTGAGCAGGAGACGATGCGCTGCCTCGCGCTCACCGATGGCAAGGAGCTTTGGAAAGAGTCTCACGAGGTGCCGTACTCGCCCAGTTTCGCCGCCCGCAAGCACGGCAAGGGTCCCAAAGCTACGCCGACCGTCGCGGGCGGACGCGTCTTCGGACTGGGTATCGCCGGCCACGTCTCGGCGTGGGATGCGGCCACGGGCCGCGTTCTCTGGCGCGAGGATTTCGCGAATGAATTCAAGCCCGCCTCGCCCGAATTCGGCGCGGCGGCCTCGCCGATCGTTGAGGGGGAAACGATGATCGTGCACGTCGGCGGCAAGGACGGCGGTGCCCTGCAGGCGTTCGACGTCGCGACGGGCGCGGTCCGATGGAAGTGGAACGGCGATGGCCCAGGCTATTCTTCCCCGGTGATCGCGACCTTCGGTGGCGTACGCCAACTCATCACGCAGACCCAGAAGCGGTGCGTCGGCCTCTCACCCGCCGATGGAAAGCTGCTTTGGGAGATACCCTTCACCACCCCTTACGAACAGAACAGCGTCACGCCGGTCGTGATGGGCGACCTCGTGATCTTTGGCGGCGTCGGCAAACCGACCTTCGCCGTGAAAGTGAACGGGAATTCCGCGACCACGGCCTGGGAGGCGCGGGAAATCACGATGTACATGAGTACACCCGTACTCGCGGGCGCGCGACTCTACGGGATGTCCGACAAATCCCGCGGTTCGCTCTTCGCCCTCGATGCCTCCAGCGGGCGGCTGCTCTGGAAAAGCGAGGGCCGCCTCGGGGAAAACGCCTCGGTAACGCGGATCGGCGACCGGCTGCTGGTGCTCAGCACCAACGGGGAAATGACCATCCAGGAACCCGCCGGTGAGACCCTACGCGAGCTCGCGAAGTACAAGGTCGCGGAAACCCCGGTCTGGGCGAGCCCGGCGCTCGTCGGTACCCGCATCCTGATCAAGGACCTCGACACCCTCACCGCCTGGACGACGGGCGGCTGAACGGGAAAAGCGGACACAAAAAATCCGCGGACACGACAGGCGCGTCCGCGGATGAAGCGTAAAAGCGGAATCAGCCGCGCAGGGCGTCGACGAGCGCGCCGAGGAACAGCGAGACGCCGGAGCCGATGCCGGTGACACCGGCCGAGACGAGGCTCGAGACGCCGATCAGGATGCCGCAGTAGATGACGCCGATGGCGGGGTTGCCGCCCTTGAATTCAGCCTTCTCATCGATGCTGACGGTGAGCTTGTCCATGACCCGGAACACGACGGTGATGGCGAAGCTGGCAACCGCGATGGCCACGACGAGGTTGATCACACCGGCGACGAGACCGATGACGCCGTTGAGCACGCCGCCCGTGCCGAGGGTGAGGAGGGAGCGGGTCATGGCGTCGATGCCGCCGGAAATAACGCGGGTGTAGGAGATGACGACGCCACCGGCGAGGAGCGCCACGGCGACGTTGCGGGACTTGATCTCGGCCCAAATGTCGATCCCGCCGAGGAGCTTCGACAGGAGCTGGAGCCCCTTCGTGATCGAGAACGCCGCCAGGCTGAGGCCGACGACGAGCTGGATAATACCCAGGAGGAGACCGCCGACGGAACCGCCAACGGCGGCCCAACCGCTGGAGGAAGCGGCGGGCGCGGATTGGGCGGCGTGCGCGACGCTCGCGAGGGCCAGCGCGGCCAGGGCCGCGCCGGAGTACTTGGTGTGATTCTGAAGGGCAGTGCTTTTCATGGACAGAAAAACGGAGGTTTTCAGAAATCGGCGGCGGAGTGCAAACCGCAAACGGTCGGAGAGTCCGATCCGCCGGCCGATGGTGGAAACAGGATTGTGCCGCGCGGACGGATGCAGCCATCGTCCCGCAACCCCGCCCCGCATGTCCTCCGAAAGCACCCCCGTTCCCGCTCCCACCAGACCAGGGGAAATCCTGCGTCAGCTCGGCCCCGGGCTGATCATCACCGCGACGATCGTGGGTTCGGGTGAGTTGGTCGTGACCCCAAAACTCGGGGCGGGCGCCGGCTTCACGCTGCTTTGGTTCATGATCGCCGCCTGTGTGCTGAAGGTCTTCATCCAAGTGGAGATCGGCCGCCACACGGTGACGACGGGAAGCAGCTCGCTACGGACGATGGACCGGATGCCCGGGCCTAGGCTGCGCGGGCGTTCGTGGCTGCTCTGGCTATGGGTGCCGATGTTTATCGCGACCGTGTTCCAGATCGCGGGGATGCTGGGTGGCGTCGCGAGCATCCTGTCGCTTTCCGGCCTGGCACTGCCGAAGCCGGTGATCGCGGCCGGCGTGGGAGTGTTCACCGCGGCCCTGCTGGTGCTAGGCCGCTACAAAGTGATCGAGATCGCCTCCACCTGGATGGTGGTGGCGTTCACGCTAAGCACCCTGGTGGCCGTCGCGGCGCTGCAATTCACACCCTTCGCCGTGACGGGCGCTAACCTCGCGGAAGGCTTCAGCTTCAACCTGCCACCCTCATTCACGGTGGCCTTCGCGGCGTTCGGGGTGATCGGGGTGGGCGCCTCCGAACTCATCTACTACCCGTATTGGCTGTTGGAGAGCGGCTACGCGCGGCGCGTCGGGACGCCGGACGGCTCGTCCGCGTGGCGGGAGCGCGCCCGCGGGTGGATCCGCGTGCTGCACGCCGACGTATGGACCTCCTGCCTGATCTATACGGGCGCCACGCTCGCCTTCTACGTGCTCGGCGCCGCGATCCTGAAGAAGAAGGGGCTCGATGTGACCAACGCCGACATGATCCCGACGCTCTCGCAGATGTACATCGAGACGTTCGGCGCGTGGAGCCTGTGGTTCTTCCTCATCGGCGCCGCCGCGGTGCTGTATTCGACGGTTTTCGGCGCCACCGCGGCCAACGTACGTCTCGTGGCCGACGCCCTCGAGGTTTTCGGGGCGAAGACCTACCGCGACGAGGCGGACCGCCAACGCACGCTCCGCATGCTGTCGATCGCGTTTCCGGTGATCTGGACGATGATTTTCCTGCTGTGGGGCGAGCCCGTGACGCTGGTTTTCGTCGGCGCGATCGCGCAGGGCCTAATGCTGCCGTTTCTCGGGATCCTCGCGCTCTACCTTCATCACCGCCACACGCCGGACGAGCTGCGACCCGGCGCGCTCTGGCGGTCAGGCCTCTGGCTTTCCGCCACGTGCATGGCGGTGGCCGGCGGCTACCAGGTGATCACCCGTTTGCTGCCCTGACCGCCGGCGCCGTCAGGCGCCGTGGCAGGACTTGAACTTCTTCCCGCTGCCGCAGGGGCAGGGCTCGTTGCGACCGACCTTGGGGGTCTCGCGGCGAATGGTAACGGAGGGAAGGACAATCTCCTGCTCGGCGGGAGCGGCCTCCGCCGGAGCGGCCGGAGCGGAAGCAGCCGGCGCGGCGGGGGCATCAGTCGGACCGACCGCCTTGGCCGAGCGGCTGAGCAGGGCGAGCATGTTCTCGAACGACTCGAGGTTGGAG
>JBEGJD010000361.1:0-3424 GCA_041184765.1 Verrucomicrobiota bacterium
AACAATACCCAGCGGGACAACTTCAATTCGTTCTCGATCGAGGTGTCCCAGAAGATCGGCCGGAATCTCAACCTGCTGTTCTCCGGCAACGCCTACCAGCGGAAGACGGATCTTTACGGGAATCCGGTGGGCGCGGCGGTCTACCGCGACCTCTCGCCCCTGCTCCCGAGTGGCGCGGCGAACCCGAATTTCAACCGTCTCTACACCGAGTACCAGCGCACCGACGTCTTCAGCGGCAACATCGTCCGCGACATGCGGATTTCCGCTGTCTACGATCTCAAGACCTCGTGGATGAAGCAGCAGATCGTGATGAACCTGCAGCAGCACCAGGACACGCCGAAGGCGCAGAGCGGGGCTAAGTTCGCGGAGTACATCGATCCCGCTAATCCGAACTTCATCGGCGCGCTCGATTCCTCGATCTCCCTGGCGGCGAACGCCACGAGCCGCGCCACGTTGACGAACAACCGGTTCTACCGCCGCTATTACCTCGGTGATGGCGACTCGGGGCAACTTACCGGCGACATGGGCGGCCGACCCGGGGTGTCGGCCTGGTTCCCGGACCTCGGCGGCGCGGTGGGCGCGACCAACGCTACCTTCCGCCGCTTCTACACGCCGTCGGTCGGCGTCGGCGCCTCCGGCAGTTACTTCAACGACCACCTGTTCACGCTGGTGGGTGTCCGCCAGGATCACTTCAACATGCGCACCGAATGGGGAGTGGTGCAGGCGTTGCCCGGCTACGATTGGCGCAACAATTACATTCCCGGTCAGACCGCCGCGACGCCGGCGTTCTACAACGCCAAGGCCGACGGTTCCAATTACGGCGCCGTGTTGCGCGTGAACGACATGCTCGCTTTCTCGTGGAACCACGGGAAGTCGTTCCAGATTTCCGTGGGCGATGGCTCGGGGCTGTTCACCCCCGGGCAGTTGCAGACGATCCCGCGCGGAGAGGGTGAGGACGCGTCCATGCGGCTCACCTTCCTCGGCGGGCGGCTCGAGGTGAACACCACCTACTACAAGAATTACCAGCCCAACGCGCGCATCAACCCCGCGCCCTCGGTGGCCATCCAGGACGAGCTCACCGCGATCTTCGGGACCGGGTTCAATCGCACCGGGCAGGACTACCAGACGCTCAACACCAGCGGCTACGAGCTGGAGGTCGTCGCTAACTTCACCCGCAACTGGCGGCTCATGCTGAACGCCTCGACCAATGAGCTGGCGCTCACCAACCGCCTCCCGCAACTCAAGGGCTTCCAGGCGGCGGCCAAGGCCCAGAACAAGGCCACGCCGTTGTTGGACGCGCTGCTTCTGACGTTCCCCGACGGCGTGCCCAGCGCCGGCTACACGAAGGCGCGCGGCAATGTGCTCACGCGTTACGACTTCGCTCAGGGCGCGCTCAAGGGCTTTTACATCGGTGGTGGCGCGAACTGGCGTCAGCCCACCTTCCGCGGCAACGCCGTGTTGGTGCAGGGGGGAGCCGCGCAGGCGCTCTGGTCGCCCTCCTACACCGTTGTGAACCTGCTCGCCGGCTACCGGACGAAACTGTTCGCGCGGCCAATCAGCTTCGCGCTGAACATGGATAACGTCTTGAACAAAGACTATTATGTCTCGGGCGCCGCAAACATCGGCAAATGGGGCGTGCCGCAGAACTTCCGCTTCTCGAGCGTGGTCGAGTTTTGAGCTGGGCCCACGGAAGTCACGGAACACTCAAAACGTGGCTTTGGAAACAGCGCGTCGCCGTCTTAAACGGAGCGTAGTTCAAGATGGCTTCCGAATAGCTCCCTGAGGGGGCAACCACGGATGGACCTGGATCGAAACGGATAACCGGGTTCTTTTGTAGCCGGGGTCCGGCGACCCCGGATTATGCCGGCGATCTTACGGCCGGAGGCTGTTTCGATGTCTCGCCCGGTTCCGAGGCCTTCCGCTTCTCGTTCAATTGCGGCTTTCGGCGCGCGTGGGTGAGCGTTTTGCTCCGGCCATGTCGCCGCGTGTTTCCGCCGCTGAATTGATCGCTTTCGCATGCGAGTTGTTGGGTCGTGCAGGGCTGGAGAACGACAAGGCCCGGGCGGTCGCGGAGGTTTTGGTGGAGGCGGATCTGCTCGGACATACGACGCACGGGCTCGCTCTGCTGGCGCCGTACCTCGAGGAGATCGAACGCGGGGGGATGACGAAGTCGGGTGCGCCCAAGGTGGTGGCGGATTTTCCCGCGGTGGTGACATGGGACGGGCGGCGCCTGCCGGGCCCTTGGCTCGTGGCGCGGGCGTTGGAACTGGCGATGGAACGCGCGGAGCGGAACGGGCTCTGCGCGGTCACGATCCGGCGCAGCCATCACATCGCCTGTCTCGCGGCCTACCTGCGCCCCGTGGCGGAGCGGAACCTCGTGGCGATCCTCACGTGTTCCGATCCGGCGGTGGCCACGGTGGCGCCGTTTGGCGGAAGGAAGGGATTGTTCACGCCGAACCCGATCGCCGCCGCGTGGCCGACTGGCGGCGAACCGGTGATGCTGGATTTCTCGGCCTCCATCACGACCAACGCGCTGACGAAGCGCCTGCAAACCGCGGGGAAAAAATTTCCCGGCACGTGGGCGTTGGATGCGGAGGGTCGCGCCACGGATGACCCTGCGGCGCTGTTCACCGATCCGCCCGGCACGCTGCTGCCGGCGGGCGGGACCGACCACGGCCACAAAGGCTTCGCGCTAGCACTGCTGGTGGAGGCGCTCACCTCGGCGCTGGCGGGGCACGGCCGCGCGGATCCGTCGGAAGGGTGGGGTGCCTCCGTCTTTCTTCAGGTGTTCAACCCGGCGTGCTTCGGAGGGGTTGATACCTTCCGTCGCGAGGCGGGCCATCTCGCCGCTGCATGCCGGGAAAATCCGCCGCGGCCGGGTGTGGAGCGCGTGCGCCTGCCCGGAGAGACCGGTCTTAGCCGCCGGCGTGAGCAACTCGCCGCCGGCGTGGAGCTTCACGCCGCGATCCTGCCCGCGCTGCGCCCTTGGGCGCGGAAACTCGGCGTGGAACGGCTGCCGGCGGGGAACGGATACAAATGACTTGGCCGCGTGCCGGCGCAAAACAGCCGCGCCTGCCGGCTAAGGGGTCAGGGCGTTAAACGTTTTTTCAGGCAAGCCACGCCGCTGCCGGCAAACATCCAACGCCCTGACCCCATTTGCCTTTTCCCCAAGGAAGAAAGGCTGGTTTCGGGTGAAATCAGCGTGGCGAGCTCGAAGGGGCCGGGGCGAAACCTGCAAGAGCAGCCGGGCCGGCCAGCGTCTTTGGCGGTGGCTGCTTCGGAAGTGACGAGGTTGGTCGGCATGATCCGTCCTGACCTGTCCCCACCCTTCGTCGGCAATCGGCGCGGGCATTTTGACAACGTCCTCCTTGGCCTTCCGGTTTCGGCTATGCCGCGACTTCCGTTCCTCCGCCGATCGTCCGTC
>JBEGJD010000362.1:0-3576 GCA_041184765.1 Verrucomicrobiota bacterium
GAGAAGCCGCTCGCCAACTCCGTTTCCGAGTGTAACGCGATGCTCGCCGCCTGCCGCGCCAACCGCGTGAAGTTGTCGGTGGGCTACCGGCTGCAATTCGAGCCTAATTACCGTGAGCTGAAGCGGCTCGCCCGCGGCGGGGAGTTCGGACCTTTCAACAAACTCACCGGCGGGCTCGCGTTCACCATCAACCGCCGCGTGTGGCGCGTGGAGAAGTCCATGGCCGGCGGCGGTCCGCTGATGGACATCGGCATCTATTGCATCCAGGCGGCGTGCATGGCGGCCGACGCCAGCGGCGCCAACCACGCTACGTTCGCGCCGGTTGCGGTGCAGGCGCGCGAGCATCCGAAGAAACGCCCGGATTTCTTCCGCGACGTCGAGGAAGGCATCGACTGGCGCATGGAGTTTGCCGGTGGAGTCACGGGGGATTTCACCACCAGTTACAACGCCGGGATGGACCGGTTCCGCGCCGAGGCCGCCAAAGGCTGGATGGAATTCGCGCCGGCGTTCCAGTACGGCGACCTCCGGGTGACCACGAGTCGCGGCGCTCCGGCCCTCGGCGAGATTCCGCCGAGCCAGCAGGCGGTGCAGATCGACGATTTCGCGCAGTGCGTGAAAGAAGGCCGCGAGTCGCCGGTCCCGGGCGAGATGGGACGGCGCGACATGGTCATCATCGAGGCAATCTACCGTTCGGCCGCGGAGAACGGCCGGCGGATCGAGATCCGGATTTGACGCGCAACGCGCTCTTGGAGCGCGTGTTCCAGTGCGCGAACCGCCGCCGCAAGACGCGGGCGCGACGGCCGATCAAGCCGAGGAAACATCGGCGGAAAGTTCGCGTCTAATGTCCCCATGAGCACCCGTTTCTGCCGGTTCCAAACCGTCGCCCCCGGAGTCGCGCTCCTGATCTTCTCCGCCGCGAGCACGT
Organism: Verrucomicrobiota bacterium; assembly: GCA_041184765.1. Classification (GTDB taxonomy): domain Bacteria; phylum Verrucomicrobiota; class Verrucomicrobiia; order Opitutales; family Opitutaceae; genus ER46. The sequence goes on from JBEGJD010000362.1 coordinate 926, forward strand.
TCGCCGCCAACGCGATCCCCAACGCTCCCACCGTGCCGCCCGCTCCGGTGATGGAGCGCCCGCTCGACCCCGCCACGTCCGACGCGCCGGGTGAGCAACCGTCGGCGCAGCACCACTGGGTGTCCGGACATTGGCGCTGGCTCGAGGGCGCCTACGTGTGGGAACCGGGCCGCTGGGAAATTCCGCCGCAGGCCAACGTCGTGTGGCACCAATCCGAATGGCAGCGCCAATCCAACGGTTGGATACTCAAGGAGGGCTATTGGGACGAGGCTCCTCCCGCCGCGGCGACCACGGTGGTCACGGCACCGGCGGCGCCCGTGCAACAAGAGATCATCATCACCACTCCGCCTCCTCCCCCGCAGCGTGAGATCATCGTCGAGCGGCCGTCGCCGCTTCATGTGTGGATCGGCGGACACTGGGGCTGGCGCGCCGGCAAACACCTCTGGATCGGCGGCCGCTGGGCGCTCGCTCCGCGCCCGAACGCCGTCTGGGTCGCGCCGCGCTGGGATCATCGAAACGGAAGGTACCATTACGTCGATGGCTATTGGCGCGACGCCGTCGTCATCACCACGCCGCCACGTCCCGGCCCGCCCACCACGGTGGTGGTGGCGCCGCCGCCGCAGGGTGGTCAGGTGGTGATCGTCACCGCCCCGCCACCCCCGCGGCGCGAGGTGGCGTACGCGCCGCCCGGTCCCGGCTTCATTTGGATCAACGGCTATTGGGCTTGGCGTGGCGGCCGCTACGTTTGGATCGCTGGTCGTTACGAGCGCCCGCCGCACGGCCACCGCCGCTGGGTCGAGCCGCGCTGGGAGCGCCGCGGCGGCAACTATATCTTCATCGAAGGCCGCTGGGGAAAGTAAGCGACGCGCCCACTCAATTCACAGCCCCGCCACAAGGCGGGGCTTTTTCTTCGGCTGCCATGAAACGGCAGCGAGTTGCCCCCGGAACACCCGGAAAAGCGCGGAGCGAGGGCTGCTTCACGGCGGCGACGGAGAGGCACCGACGAGATCCGTGCATCCGCACTTCCCGTTACGATTTTCCGCGGTGACGCGGTTGCTCCGTTATCTCCACCAGCCGCGAAATCTGCGGTGCAAGTTCGCTACCGTCGGAAAAGCCTTCGGCCGTCACGCAAGCGTCTTGGTCCGCGGCGGGCGGCCGCAGCTGCAAACGACGGCCTCTTCATCCGTGTCCATTCGTGTTCATCCGTGGTTACACACCCGCGGAGCGAGTCGGGAGCGCATTCCGGCCTCACGGTTCCGGCAGTGGCCGCGGCCACTTTCGTTGGTGGACCCTCGAACCGTTTATCCGCGGTTACTCGTCACGGTCACCGCGGGGCGCCGGCGAACAGCCTCGTACACGACCGCGCCGGCAGCGATGATCACCAGCCCGCCACAGGCCGCGAGGAAGTCGCCGCTGAATCCGCTCAGGAGACCGCAAGCGACGTAGACGAGCATGAGCACCACGGGGAGCGGATAGAGCGGCATCGAAAATGCGCCTTGCGGACCGGCGAGACCACGTCGCCGCGCGATGACGGCGGCGCACGCCGCCAATCCGTAAAATGGCAGCAGGCCGAGGACCATGTAACGCGTAAGGCGCTCGAACCCGCCGCCGGAAGCGATGTACGTCATCACGAGACCGCCATAGAGCGCGATGGCCACGACCGGAGTTTGCCAGCGCGGGTGGATATGAGCGACCCGTTGAAAGAACGGCTCCTCCTCAGCCAGCGCGAACATCACGCGCGGGTTGCAGAGCAGCGAGGCGAACACGGTGCTCGCCGCACTGCAGGCTACGAAAAGGGTGAGAAAACGGCCTGCTTCCTCACCGAGCACCCGACCAACCGCGGTCGCGGCCAACGCCGGCGTCGAGGCGATCTGGCCGAGGGGCAACGCGCGGAAAAACCCGGCGTTCACCGCCAGATAGACGGCGAGGATGATGCCCATGCCGAGCAGCGTCGCGCGCGGCAGGGTGCGCCGCGGATCCCTCACCTCGCCCGCCACCAGCGAAAGGCCGTCCCACCCGTCGTACGCGAACATCGTCGCCGTCAGGGCCAGGCCGAATCCGATCCAGGGCGACGCCACCTCTAGCGGCGCCGCAGCCGCCGGTTCCACCGCGCGGCCGCCGGCAAGGCACAGCAGCACGACCGCACCGAGCACGCTCACTTTGAGCAACCCGACCCCGCCGACGATGCGGGCCACGATCCGGCTCGAGCGCATGTTGAGCAGCGTGATGCCGCCGACCCACGCGAGGGCCAGCAGGGTCTGGGTGTTCTCGCCGAATCCGAAAATCGCCCCGAGGTTGCGCACGCTCACGAGCATGATCGCCGCCGTCGCCACCGGTCCCAGCAGGATGACCGACCAGGCGCAGAGGAACGAAACCCGCGGCCCGAAGGCTTCGCGCAGAAAAACCGTCATGCCGCCGGAACGCGGCATGCGCGATGACAACTCCGCCATCACCAGCGCGCCGCAAACCGCCACGACCGCACCGACCAGCCACACTAGATACGCGAGCCCCATCGAGCCGGTGTTGCGGACGACCACGGCCGGCGATTGCAGGATCCCCACGCCGATCACGCCGGTGACGAGCAATAGCCCGCCATTCCAAACGCCAACGTGGCGGGGCAAACGACTGGGGTCGGCGGCCGGAACGGGGGC
>JBEGJD010000363.1:0-11292 GCA_041184765.1 Verrucomicrobiota bacterium
CTCCGGCTGGAACGTCTGCGCGGCGCAGTGCCCGCCAAGGATCTGCCGGCGGTCGCGATGGATCTGCGCGCGGAGGTCGATGCGGCGGGAAAGATCAAGTTTGGCGCGCCTTTGAGAATGACCGCGGGTGAGCGTGTTTCGGACGTCACTCTGGGCGGAGAATTCACGCCGCGTGGCGGCGGAGCGGGTGGCCGGGTTGAGGCGCGCTTGTCAGGTTCCGTCCTGCACGTCGTGGACGGTGAAGCTTTGGCGGCGGTGCTGTCCGCTCCGTCAGCCGTCAAGGGAGCCGCTCCTAAGTCGGCTCCCGGGGTTCGATCGTCGGCTCCGCCGTGGGCGAACTGGGAGGGTAAACTCGAGATTGATCTCGGCGAAGTGGTACAGGGCGATGCGGTGCGGATGCGGGATGTGAAGGGGAAGGTGGAGCTCGACGCCGGCAAGGTGCGCATGGAGGCGCTGCGCGGTTCGCTGGGCGACCGCGGTCGGGCGACGATTTCGGGAGCGCTGGCTTTTGAGTCGGGCCGTCCGGATCCGTTTGCAGCTGAAGTGCAGGTCGAGGTGCGGGAGTTCGATCCTGGGCCGTGGTTCCGGGTGGCCTCAGGTGGCAATCCGGCGACGCTGGAGGGAAGTTTCACCCTGAGCAGCCGGCTGCGCGGACGCGCGGCGAACCTCGCCTCGTTGGCGGCAAATGTCGCGGGTGAGGTTTTGGTGAGTAGCCGGGGCGGCATTTTTCGGGGCTTGCCGGTGAAGGTCGCGGCGGGAGCGAACGGTGCGGGCCGTGTCGCCGGCATGATCGCGGCGGCGGGAAGCGCCATCGGGAGCCTGACCGGGAGGAAGGAACCGCCGTTGATCGCCGGACGCCCGCAGGCGGTGGCGGAGCTCGCGGCCGGACTCGGCACGATCCCTTTTGACCAGCTCAGCCTCGTCATCACGCGCGACGCCGCGCGCAACACCGCAGTGCGTGAGTTCACGCTGATCGCGCCGGAGCTGCGGCTTACCGGCGCGGGCACGCTGCTGCAACGCGGCGACGATGGGTTCCTCGATGATTCGCTCGCGCTGGAATTCTCGCTGCGCGCGCGCGGGCGGCAGGGAGATCTGCTGCGTCACCTCGGGCTGCTGGATTCGGCGGTGGATGACCTTGGCTACGCGAGCTGCCGTCTGCCGCTCCGCGTCGCCGGTACGCCTGCACGTCCGGATTGTGGTGAAATGGCGGAGCGCCTCGCTGCATTAGCGGCCGGCAAGCCCGGGATGGCCGACAAGGCCGGAGAGTTGCTCCAGCGCATCATCGGCGCGCCGAAATAGCGCGCGACGTTGCCTTGCAGCGGGCAGAGATCATGCTTTTCGCGTGATCGCGTCCATCGCCTTCCACCGCTTCCGGGCCCTCCGCGACACACGGGTCGCCCTCGAGCCGTTCAACCTCGTCGTCGGTCCCAACGGCAGCGGGAAGACCAGCCTGATTGAGTCGATCATGCGCCTGCGGACCCTGGCGGCGCTGCCGGTCAGCGAGCTTCCCTTCGCGCGGGTGATGGCGGGGCCCGAAATCGAGTTTGTTTTCAGCGCCCCGTTCGACGGTGTGCGGGTGAAGCTCGGGTGCGAGTCAGACGCGGTGTGCGACACGCTGCGGCTCGAACCGGCGCATGCGCGCGGCTGGGAGGATTTGCGGAGCCGGCTGGCGACTATGCGGGGCTACGTGCTCGACCATGACGCGTTGGCGGGACCGGGCCGGCGCGACGATGGAACGGAGCTGGCGCGGGACGGCGGCAACCTCGCCGCCGTGATGTTGTTTCTCCGGGAGGAACATCCGGCGGTTTTTGCGGGGCTGACGGGTGAAGCCTTGCGTCTGATGCCGGAGTTCCGGGCGTTGCTGGTTGAGGAGCGTCCGGGGGGATCGGTGGAGCTCGCGCTGGAACTGGCGGAGGGAGCAGTGCTACCGGCGGCGGAGCTGTCGCAGGGCACGCTCTATCTCCTCGGGCTGCTGGCGCTCGCGTTTGCGCCGAATCCGCCGCGCCTGCTTTGCATCGAGGAGATCGACCGGGGAATTCATCCGCGGATGCTGCGGGAGGTGCGCGACCTGCTGTACCGGTTGGCCTATCCGGCGAAGGGTAGGGAGGCGGTCCAGGTGGTGACGACATCCCATTCGCCCTACTTCATCGATCTCTTCCGCGATCATCCGGAGGAGGTGGTGATTTCGCAGAAGGAAGGTCGGGCCGCGCGGTTCGAGCGTTTGTCGGACCGGCCGGATCTCCCCGAACTGCTGCAGGAAGGTTCGCTCGGCGACATGTGGTTCAGCGGCATCCTAGGGGGAGTCCCCGAGGAGCGATGAAGGTCGCCCTGTTGAGCGAGTCTCCGGCGGACGAGGCGGCGCTTCGCGTGCTGGTGGCAGCCGCCCTGCAGCGGGAGGTCGAGTTCGTGGCACCCGGCTACCGGGCGCGCGGCTGGCCCAATGTGGCGCAGGTGATGCCCGCCGTGCTGCGGCATCTGCATTTCAACACCGACACGGACGCCCTGGTGGTAGTGGTCGACGCGGACGACTCCGTGGTTCACACCCCCGAGCACGACCGTCCCGGGTATTTCCACCCCCATTGCCGGATGTGCCGTTTGCGGGCCGTGCACCGGCAGACCACGCGGCGTTTTCCAGCGGTCAACGGCCGGGAGCGCGTGGTGCGCGCAATCGGCGTCGCAGTGCCGGCGATCGAGGCGTGGTACCTGTGCGGGCGGGATGTAACGGTGACGGAAACCGCGTGGCTGGCGGGAAACGAAGCCGGTCGGCCGCCCTATTCACGGGCCGAACTGAAGCAGCGCGTCTACGGCACGGAGCGACCCAGCCTCGCGCTAGAGATCGAGCGGGCGCTGCGGGAAGTGGCCCGGCACCGGGGGGATACCCGGAGGTTGGAGCACGAGTTTCCGGGCTTTGCGGCGCTGGCGATGGATCTGCGGGCAGCCACGGCACCGGTTCAGCCCGTTCAAGAAATGCTTTGAAGGTTTGCGAAGGTCGCGGAAAGGCTCTGCCTGAACCATGCCCCTCCCGTACCCACGGCGGCGCTCCCGGCTGCCGTACCACCTTGAGCTGATAGCCAGCCTGATCGCGCGCTTGTTGTACCGCGTACGTGCGGGCGGACTGGAGCACTTTCCGCGCGATGGAGGGGTGCTGCTCCTGTGTAACCACATCTCCTATGTCGACGTGGTGGTGCTGCAGCTGGCCTGCCCGCGCCCGATCCGCTTTGTGGCCTACCACGGCCTGCGGGGAACGCCTTTCCTCAAATGGTGCTTCGAGATCTCCGGCTGCATCGGAATTTCCTCGCAGCAACCCCGGGAAGGCCTGCGGGCCGCCGCGGCCGCGCTGCAGGCGGGTGAGGTTGTTTGCCTCTGTCCCGAGGGCCACATCTCGCGCACGGGGCAGCTCATGCAGCTGCAGCGTGGCTTTGAGGTGATCGCGCGCCAATCGGGCGCGCCGGTCGTGGCCGCCGCGATCGATGGCGTCTGGGGTTCGGTCTTCTCCTTCGCGGGGAACAAGTACCTGTGGAAATCGCCGCGCTTGCTGCCCACGGACGTGTTTGTCGCTTTCGGTCGGCCGGCTCCCGCCGCCTCGGTGAGTGTCGAATGGGCGCGGCGCGAGCTGCTCGACCTGGGTGAGCGCGCCTTCCAGCAACGGCCTGCGTTGCGGCGCCATTTGGGCCGCGAATGCGTGCGTATGCTTACCCGGCATCCGCGGCGCATCGCCGTCGTCGACCGCACTGCGGAGCGACGCGTGCTCACCTGCGGTCAGCTCTACGCGGCGGCGGCCCTCCTGAGCCGCCGGATCCGGGCCACGGTGCCGGAGCGGCGGGTTGGCATTGTTCTTCCACCGGGTATCGGCGGCTTCATCGCCAATCTGGCCATCGTCGCCGCCGGCAAGGTGCCGGTGAACCTGAACTTCACAATCGGCCGCGCCGCGCTCGAGGCCAGTCTTCGCATCGGCGGCATCAGCACAGTCATCTCCGCCAACGTCATGCGCGAGAAGGTGCCGAATTTCCCCTGGCCCGAGCGCACGCTGGACCTCAAGACGGAGATCGAGGCCGCCGGGGGCAAGCGGGGTATGGTGCCGTGGATGCTGGCCGCGCTGTTCCTGCCCAACCAATGGTGCGCGAATCTGCTGCGCCTGCCGCTAACCGGTGACAACGAGGAGGCAGGTTTGCTCTTCACCAGTGGCAGCTCGGGCGAACCGAAGGGCGTCGTGCTCACACACCGCAACATCCTCGCCAATTGCGCGCAGGTTTCGTCGCTTTCCGTCATTCCCGAGACGTGCAAGTTGCTCGGCTGCCTGCCGATATTCCACAGCTTCGGGTTTCTCGCCACGCTCTGGTATCCTATGCTCCGCGGGTGTGAGGTGGTCACGGTACCCAGTCCACTCGACACCCGCCGCATCATCGACGCGATCGCGGCGGAGGGCGTCACGGTGATGCTCGGCGCGCCCACGTTCATCCGTCCCGTGTTGAAAAAGGCGAAACCCGCGGAACTGCGTTCGCTCGACCTCGTCGTCACGGGCGCCGAGCGCCTGCCCGAGGACCTCTACAAGGGGTTCATGGAGAACTTCCATATCGAGATCCTTCAGGGGTACGGCCTCACCGAGACCACCCCGGTGGCCAATATCAACCAGCCCGACCCGCCCATGGTCTTCGCGACCAACGAGCACCAGCCGGGCAAGCGCACGGGTTCGGTCGGCCGCCTCATGCCGGGCATGACCGCTCGCATCATTGATCCGGACACCCGCGCTGAACTTCCGCTGACCTCCACCGGTGTTCTGCTTCTCCGCGGAGCCAACGTCTTCGGCGGCTACCTCGACGATCCGGCCAAGACCGCCGCCGCCTTCCAGGACGGGTGGTTTGTCACCGGAGACCTGGCCCGTTTCGACGACGACGGCTTTCTCTACATCGAGGGGCGCCTTTCGCGGTTCTCGAAGATCGGCGGTGAGATGGTGCCACATGGCACCGTGGAACAGTCGATCGAGCGCGCGATGGGCTGGGAGCACGGCGACACACCGACGGTTTTTGTGACCGGAATTCCCGACATCGCCAAAGGCGAGGCCCTGGTGCTCCTCACCACGCGCGAGGTGGTCCTGGAGGACCTGCGCTCACGCCTCGCAGCCGACGGCGTCCCCAATCTCTGGGTGCCGAAGATCATCCTGCGGGTGGAAAAGATCCCGATGTTGGGCACGGGGAAGACCGACCTGAAGGGCTGCCGTGAGTTGGCCTTGCAGGCCGTGAAGTAGACCAGTGCGACCGAGTCGGTCGGTCAGGCGAGCGTGACGGGCTTCGCGGCCCGCACGAACGCAGGGTCGATCTCCACGCCAAAACCGGGGCCGGACGGACAACGGACGCGGCCTTCCTCGCAGCGGAGGGAGGAGGTCGCGCACGACACCGGCAGGTCGGCGTTACCCTTGAATTCCATGTATGGGCCGATGTTCGGGGTGAAAGACGCGAAGTGAACGACATCCATGTAACCCAGGCCGCCCCCTGACATGTGCGGCACCACGGTCATTCCCGCCGCCGCCGCCATGCGCGCGACCTTCGTGGCGCGGATATATCCTCCGCCGTAGTGCAGGTCGGGTTGCACGATGTCGACGCCGCGTTGCTCGATCATCCACTGCCAGTTCCGCAGGCTGAACTCCTGTTCTCCGCCGGCCACGGGGATGCGGAGGGCGTCGGCTACCTCCTTGGTTTCCCAGTGCCAGTCAAACGGGCACGGCTCCTCGTAGAACGCGTAACCGTGATCCTCCATGAGGCGGCCGACGCGGATCGCGTTCGGCACGTCGTACGAGCTGTTGCTGTCCGCGTAGAGAGTGAAGGCGTCGCCGAACGATTTCCGCACGAGCGGAATGAGGGTCTCGGTGCGGCCCGGCAGGGAGTCCGCGTTACGGCTCATGCGTCCGCCGAGGCGGAACTTCAACGCCTTCACGCCGGAGCCCGCCACGAGCTTCCGCAGGTAGTCGATCTCTTCCTCGGGCCGGTTGCCGCGGTTACCGCTCGCGTAGTACACCGGAATATCGCGGCGGATCGCCCCGCCGAACAGGTCCGCGACAGGCCGCTGCGCCGTGCGCGCCATCAGTTCAAGCAGGGCCATTTCGATCGCGGCGACGCCGGACCAAAGCGCGATGCCCTGCAGTTTGTAATTGGAGCCGTGGCGGTAGACCTCCCAGAGCAGGTCCTCGAGGCGCCGCGCATCCTGGCGGATGAAAACCGGGCGGATGTTCTTCAGAAAAATGGGAAACGCCTCCGCCATGCGGGACGGGTTCGGTACCGTGACGACTTCGAGACCGTCGGTGGAACGCGTGCGCAGGAGGTAATGCTTCCCGTTGCGGAGAAGGTCGACGGACTCGATGCGCACCGGCGAGGTGAGGAATCCCGTGCGCAGCACGGGTTCATCAAGGATCCGGTCGAGTTCGGCTTTGGTGACGCGCGGAGCCGGGGTGTTGGCGCGGGAGCGGGAGAGCCCGGAGGCGGCGACTCCGGCGAGTGCGGCGGAGCGGAGGAAGGAACGGCGGGGGTGGGGCATAAAGTGGGTAGGAGGCTGGCGGCTGCGCCTCTACGAGGCAACGCCCCGCGCTTTACATCAGCGACATTTGCGGGACGGTGGTCCCGATGGACGAGTCAACTCCGCCCAATCCCGCCGAGCCCGGTCTCGAGGTTCGCTCCGCTTTCGTGCGCAACCGGAACGTGCTGCTGACGCGCGCGGATTTCGGGGAGTTGTTCGTCGATTACTACCTGCACCTCGGCGCGCATGGGCTTCGGCTCGACCCTGGGATCGATGCGATGTTCAAACGCGCGCTCGCGGCGTTCACCCTGCACTGCGCCTCACGGCCGAGAAACGAACTGACGGCGTGGACGATCAACTTCCAGCAGCCGCTCGTGAACCTCTTCCTCGTCGGTGACAATGACACCGGAATCGTGACAGGCCGGGTTTTCACGGACGACGTGAAGGTCGGTCCGGACAACCTGTTCTACGCAGATGTCGTGCGTGGACATCAGCCCAAGCGTCGGAGCGCCGTGACATTCGAGGGCGACGATCCGGTCTTGGCGGTGGAGAAGTTCTACGCGCAGAGCGAGCAGCGCGGGGCGCGGTATTTCCAGGTAGCGGAGGAGGAGTTCCTCCTTTTCACCGAACATCCGGATTGCGATGTCGCCTGGCTCCGCGGACTGGACGGGACGCGTGCGGCGAAGGTGGATGCGGATGAGGTGGTGGTACCGCTTGAGCGCCGGCGCTACCGGTGGCACTGCGGCTGCAACCAGCGTCGCATGCTGGAGGTGTTGGCGCCCGTCATGCGCCATTCCGCGGATGAGCTTTTCGGTGGTGACGCGCGGCTCGAGATGCGCTGCCCGCGCTGCGCCGCGCGCCATGTGATCACGCGGGAGACCCTCGAGGCCTTCGTGGCGGGTGGGGACGCGGCGCCGGCGAAATGAGTCCGGCGGAGATCGCGGGCACGGTTTTGGGTGTGATCGGCGTCGCGCTGATGGTGCGCCGAAACGCATGGGGCTGGCCGGTGGGATTGGTGCAGGTCGTGGTCTCCGCCTGGGTGTTTCTCGGGGCGAAGCTCTACTCCGACGTGCTGCTGCAAGGCTTCTTTTTCGCGATCCAGGCCTACGGTTGGTGGCACTGGCGAAGAGGTGCGGCGGTGGAAGGTGGGCTACGGGTCACACGGATCGGAGGGCCGGCCCTCGCGAAGTGGGCCGCGGCCGGGGGTGTAGTGACGTTGGTATGGGGCGAAGTGATGCGACGCGGGACGGACGCGGCGCTACCGCACTGGGACGCGTTCATTCTCGTTTTCAGCATTCTTTCCCAGTGGCTGCAGGCGCGGAAGCGGTTGGAGAATTGGACGGGCTGGATGGCGGTGAACGCCGTCGCCACTGCGGTTTATTGGGCGCGCGATCTGCGGGGATTCGCTCTCCTGTATCTGCTGTTCCTCGCGATGGCCGTGTGGGGGCACGTCTCGTGGCGTCGCGCCATGGAGGAGACTTCCCGTGGCTGAGCCGCTCCGCGTCGTGGTCTTCGGGACCGAGTCGACCGGTAAGACGACCCTGGCCGCGGCGTTGGCGAGGCACTTCGGCGAGCCGTGGGCTCCGGAGTTCGTGCGGGAATTCTGGGACGCGTGCGGTGGAAATATCTCCGCGGCCGACCTTGAGGCGATCGGGCGGGGCCAGATCACCTCCGAGGACCGGGCCGCGGCGGCCGCTCTTCGGGTCGTTTTCCTCGATACCGACCTGCTGACCTGCACGCTTTGGAACGACTGGTTGTTTCCCGGACAATGTCCCGCCGGGGTGCGGCTGGAGGCGGAGGCGCGGGCGCGACGCACCGCGCTTTATCTGCTTTGCGACACGGACGTGCCCTACGTCGCCGATCCGCAACGTTGCTTCCCGGATCCTGCGGCGCGGGAACGGGCACGCGAACGTTGGCGCGCTGCGCTGGATTCCCGCGGGCTCCCGGTGGTTGAGATCCGCGGAAGTTGGGTGGAGCGGGAGGCGAAGGCAGTGGCGGCGGTCCGGGACCTGCTCGCCCGGAGCAGCTGAAGGCGGGGCAGCGGTGGCTAACTGCCTTACGCCAATCGCAGGGATTCCGACTAGGGCGCGGCCCAGATGACTTCGTCGCCCGGACTTGGCCGGCCCGACTTCACGGTCGTGCCCAAGGTGCGCCCACGGACGTAGCGGGAGGCGAGCAGGCGGGCGGTTTCGCGCAAGTCGTCGAAAGATCGCGCAAGCAGCTCCTCGCCTTCGGCGAGCGCGGAACGCGGTGCGTCCCCCGCCAGCTCAATCACGGCGAAACCGCGCTCGGTATCGACGGCGATGATCCGGCCAACGACGAGGCGCGGGCTGGGGTTAAGCGGCTCGCGCGGAGGAGGTGGTGGCGCGGGGTCGCGAAAAGCGCCTGCGCAGCCCCCGAGAAAAAGGGGTGCGGCCAGCACTAGCAGCAGGGCGGGGCGGATATTCATCCCGGATCAACCTGGGAGTGGTTCCGCCTCGCCGCCACCGCGGCTCAGGACTTGGCGGGCGGGAAGGTGAAACCCGTCGCCAAACCGGGGATCGGCGAAAGCGCGGGAGCGTTCGCCGGGCGGGGAGCGCCGGGCGGCCGTGCAGTGGCGGCGACCTTCATGAGGTTCTGCGCGTTGTCGATCTGCTCCGCGTCGAAGAAGCCGTGGAGCTGACGAATGCGCGTCGGGTGGCGCATCTTGCGCAGGGCCTTGGCCTCGATCTGGCGGATGCGCTCGCGGGTGACCTTGAACTGCTTGCCGACCTCCTCGAGCGTGCGGCTGTATCCGTCCACGAGACCGAAGCGGAGGGAGAGCACGCGGCGCTCGCGCTCCGTCAGGGTGTCGAGCACATCAATGATCTTTTCGCGCAGCAGCGAGTACGCGGTCATGTCGTACGGGTTCTCCGCCGACTTGTCCTCGATGAAGTCGCCGAACGAGGTGTCGTCGCCGTCGCCGACGGGCGACTGCAGGGAGATGGGCTGCTGCGCCATCTTCATGATCTGCTGCACGCGCTCCACCGGGAGGTTCATCTCGTCGGCGACCTCTTCGGGGGTGGGCTCGTGGCCGTACTCCTGCAGGAGCTGCTTCTGCACCTGCATCACCTTGTTGAGGGTCTCGATCATGTGCACCGGGATGCGAATGGTGCGGGCCTGGTCGGCGATCGAACGGGTGATGGCCTGGCGGATCCACCAGGTGGCGTACGTTGAGAACTTGTAGCCGCGACGGTACTCGAACTTCTCCACGGCCTTCATCAGGCCCATGTTGCCCTCTTGGATGAGATCGAGGAATGAGAGACCGCGGTTCGTGTATTTTTTCGCGATCGAGATCACGAGACGGAGATTGGCCTCCACCATCTCGGTCTTCGCCTGATGGGCCTCGCGCACGTGGACCATCGTCTGCGCGACGACCGCGAGCAGGCCCTCGGGGGAGATACGCTGCTGCAGCTCGATCTGGCGCAGACGCGCGTGGATGCCCTTCGTGTCGATGGTCGCGTCTTTCTTGGTCTTCGGATGCTTGGCGCGCTCCAGTTGCCGCTGGAGATGCTCGATTTCCTCAAGCACGGGGCGGAGTTGCTCGAGGTACTCCTCGTAGACCTTCAGCTTGAAATAGAATTTTCCGAACGAGGCGCGGAGCACGGTCTCGCGCTTCTTCAACTTGGTCTGGACTTTCTTCCGGGCCGCGTCGCCGCGCGCCTTCTGCAGCTCTTCCCAGCCTTCGGCCACGCTCTCCTCGGCGTGACGCGCCTGGTCGACCAGCTTCGGCAGCCCCTTGAAGTAGGCGTCGCGCGACTCGATCTTCTTGTCGATGACGAGGCGGTCGAACCGCTCCTCACGATTCAAAAGCTTGGAGCCTAGGCCGACAATATACCCGCCGATCACCGACGCTTGGAACAGCGCCTCCTGCGCCTTGAGTTCCGCCGTCTCGATGCGTTTGGAAATTTCCACCTCCTGCTCGCGGGTGAGCAGCGGGACCTGGCCCATCTGCTTGAGGTACATCCGGACCGGGTCGTCCAGAATGTCGTTCTGCGAGGAGCGCGACTGCTCCTCCTCGGCCTCCTCCATCCGCTGCTTGTAGTCCTCGACCTGGTCAGGCTCGAGGATCTCAATCTCCAGATTCTGCAGGATCGAGAGAACGTTATCGATCTCCTCCTGGTTCTCGACCGACTCCGGCAGCGCCTCGTTGATGTCGTCGAACGTGAGGTAGCCCTGCTCTTTGGAGAGGCGGATCAGGTTGCGGATCTTGTCATTGATCCCGCCCGCGGGGGCGGCTTCCGCGGTGCCTTCGGCGGTGTTTTCAGCCGGGTTGACCGGGAGCTTCTCGAGAGCCTCCTCGACGGCGTCGGATTGGGCGGGAGCGGCGGCGGGCTTGGACTTGCGCGACATGTGGGAGCGGTTGGTACGGAACGGCTTTCGGCGCGGAGGTCAAACCGCGGTCGTGAGCGAGATCGGCATGCGCAACTGGCGCTGGATTTCTGAGCGTTCCTTCAAGAGAGAAATTGGGTCAGGGTCACTGTCCGTTTGGGGGGTGGCCAAAGCAAGTTCTATCTGCCTCAGACGGGGCTCAAGACTGCGTGCGCGCAGGCGACGCAGACCTTCCTGCGCCACCTTCAAGGGATCATCGATCACCGGTGCTTCGAATAGAATTCCCGAGACCAGCGCGCGCTCCTCCTCGGTTTCCAGCAGCCCATCGAGCTGGTCGCGTCCGGGCCACGAGTCCTGCTCGAATTCGCTCAGGAAGCGGTTGAGCAGGCGCCCCGCGATGTGGTTCTCGGACTGGTCTATCCAATCGGCCTGCAC
>JBEGJD010000364.1:0-5788 GCA_041184765.1 Verrucomicrobiota bacterium
TGCTCCTCGGCGCTCATCCCGAGGCGGTCCATGGTATACGCCTCCTTCTTCTGGTTGAGCAGACGCAGCGAGATCGACTCGGCGTAGATCGTGGGGACCGTGGAGACGCGGATGTCGAGCACCACGCCGCCCGCGCGGAAGTTGATGCGGCCGTCCTGGGGCAGGCGTTTTTCGGAGATGTTCATCCGCGCCATGATCTTCAGGCGGGAGATGATCGCGTCCTGGAACCGCAGCAGGTTCTCGGGCACCGGCACCGGCACGAGCAGGCCGTCAACGCGGTAACGGATGCGCAGCTGGCCTTCCTGCGGTTCGAAATGGATGTCCGTCGCCTGGTCGTTGATCGCCTGCGTGATGACGTCGGTGACGAAGCGTACCACCGCGGCGTCCTCGTCGACGACCTCGTCGGCCTCTTTCTGCGCCTCGGGGGCAACGTAGGTCTCGTCGCTGTCGTCGAGGGAGCCCGAGCCGACGCCGAAATTCTCGATGATCAGCTGGTGGACGCGTTCCGGCACCGCAAGGTGCCAGACGAGCGGGCGCGGCGTGAACGTGCGGATCCAGTCCGCCATCAGCACGTCGGGCAGCCAGGCCGCGGCGATGTGCAACGGGGTGGACGAGGAAGGCTCGCCTTGCTCCGCGGACTCGCCGTGGCGGATCGGGATAATCTGGTATTCGTGGACGAGGCGCGGCGGCAGCAGACCGCGCGCACCGGGATCGGTCTCGAGATTGCTCGCGACATCAAGCCCGGCGGCCTGGGCGAGATGGGTGAGCACCTCGGGTTCGGGCCGGCCGAGGGCAGCGGCGAGCGCCTCCAGACGTTTTTCGCGCGGCGCCTCAAGCACCGCCTGGCGCTGTTCCTCGGTGAGGGCCCCCGCGAGCGCCGACGGCAGGACCTCCGCAACGACAGCCATGCTCACGGCAGGATTTTCTCGAGGAGGGACTTCTTCGGCGGAACGAAGCGCGGATCGATCTCCTTCTTCACCTCATCACGCGAAGGCCACCCGTCGATGCGCTTCATCGCCTCGGCGTTGTCCACCGAGGGGTTGTTGGCCAGCACGACCGGACGGACAAAAAAGACGAGCTCGCTCATGGTATCGCCCTTGGAACGGGAGCCGATCAGGTCGCCGATGATCGGGATCGGGCCGAAGCGACTGGCGCTGCTGAGCTTCGACTTCTTCCGGAATCCACTGATCACGATGATGTCGCCGGATTTGGCGGAGACGTAGTTGGTGGATTCCCGGCGGCCGATCACGTACTGCTTATTCTGGTCAACGAGCACCTCGCCCGTGACGTCCTCGACGGATTGCACCATGTCGAGCTGCACGGCGCCATCGACGCCGATGAACGGCGTGACGGTGAGAGTGGTTCCGATCTGCTGCTGCGTGACGGTCGAGCTGGAGGCGAGGCCGGTGCTGACGCCGGCGGCGGACTGGATGGTACCGGTCACGACCGGGCGGGTCTCGCCGTTGAAGAACTTGGCCTGCTTGCCGTGGCTCGTCACGACCGTCGGCACCGTGGTGATGGCGTTCTGGCGCTTGCGCGGCGTGGTGTTGAGGGAGATTTCAGCCGCGAGGTCCCAAGGGCCAGTGGCTCCCGGGCGCTTGATGGTGGCGTTACTGACGCTCGCGCCGACGGTGGAACCCGAGAAGCCGATGAGTTTGTCGCCGTCGACCTTGAGCCCGAGCGCGCTGATGCCGGAAGCGCTTTGATCGTCGAGCGTGACCTCGGCGATGACGACCTCGATGCGCACCTGTGGGAGCACGATGTCGAGCTTGTCGATGAGCGCGCGGACGAGGCGGATGTCGTCGGCGGTGCCGAAGACGACGACAGCGTTGCTGCGGTCATCGTTCACCACGGTCATCAGCGCGCTGAACTCGTTGGCACCCTCGGCATTTGAGGCGTTGGAGGCCGAGACGACGGTCGGGGCGGCGGGCGCAGCCGGCGTGGCGGGTGTCGGCGCCTGGCCAGGGCGGACCGAGGCGGATCCCTGGCGCTGAAGCGCGGTCGTGGTCCCGGAGATGATCTTGCTCAGCACATTCACGACATCGGTCGCCTTGGCGTGCTTGAGGTAGATGACCTCGGTGCGGGTGTTGGGATCGGCCTTCCGGTCGAGCCGCTCGATGAGGTCGTCGAAGAACGCGTGCTGGCGAGGGTCGGTGATGAGGATGATCTGGTTGGTACGGTCATCGGCGCTGTAGCTCGTGGCCGTTCCCATCTGCTGCTGGAGCGGACCGGTGATGATGCCGCGGAGCTTGTTGACCAGGTCGCTCGCCTTGGCGTCGCGCAGCTGGTAAAACTTCGGCTTGGTACCGGCGGTGAATGGCTTGTCGATTGTCTGGAGGAGCAACTCAGCGCGCTGGAGGTTGCTGATGCTGTCGGTGATGAGCAGCGCGTTGGCGGTCTGCAGGACGACCGCGCCGCCGTAGAGGGGGTTGAGGGAGCCGGCGATCTGCGCCTGCACCTCCTGGGCGCGGGCGAACTCGAGTTGGAAAATCTTGGCGGCTGGTTTTCCCGTGGCCGGCTGGGCGAAGGCGGAGCCGGTGATGAGTTCCGGCGCCTCCTGCTTCACCACCTGGAGGTTGATCACCTTCAGATACTTGTCGCCCAGCGGCGAGAGGCCGATGCCGTTGAGCGCGAGCGAGGTCTCGATCGCCACGATCGCCTCGGCCTTGGTGACGGGGGACTTGATCTTGAGGTTGTAGGTCGCGGTCGTGAGCTGCTGGGGCCGGATGATCATCCGGCCGGTGAGCTGCTCCAAGGCGGTGAGCATCGTGTCGATGTCGGCGTCGGGCAGCATCAGCTGGTTGACCATCTCATCACCCGACTTGGCGGCAGCCGGTGCCGGCGCGGAGGCGGCGGGCGCGGGAGGATTTTGCGCAGGCGCCAGCTGCACGAGGGCGGAGGCGAATAAGAGCGCCGTAAATCGAGGAAAACGCGGAAGGAAAATCATGCGGGAGGCTTTAGCCCGGTTCGGAAGAACCCGGTCGTTCGAAGGGAAGGGAATCCGGAACGCTTGTAAACGGCGATGTAACGATCGTCTGGCGTCCGGACCCGCGCGCACCGAAATTGAAACCGGCGGTTTTTTCCGTCGCCTTGCGCGGACGCTCGGTTTCGCCTTCCGGCCGCCTATGCCGAACACGTTCGGAAAACTTTTCACCGTCACCACCTGGGGCGAAAGCCACGGGCCCGCCGTGGGCGCGGTGGTGGACGGCTGCCCGCCTCGGCTGCCGCTGGACGCGACGGAGATCCAGGCGGAGCTTGATCGGCGCCGGCCGGGCCAGAGCGACATCGTCACCCCGCGCAAGGAGGAAGATCGCGTCGAAATCCTCTCCGGCCTCTTCGAAGGCCGCACGACCGGCACGCCGATTTCGCTGCTCGTGCGCAACGGCGACCAGCGGCCCGGCGCGTACGACGAGATGCGTGACAAGTTCCGGCCTTCCCACGCCGACTTCACGTACGAGGCCAAGTTCGGCATCCGCGACCATCGCGGCGGCGGGCGCAGTTCCGCCCGCGAGACCGTGGGCCGCGTCGCGGCGGGCGCGATCGCACGCAAGCTGCTCGCCCTTGGCGGCGGAGTGGAACTGCGCGCGTACCTTACCGCCGTTCATGACATTTCCGTGCCCGCGGACGCGCTCGCGGCATTCCCCACGCTGGCCGAGATCGAGGCCAATCCGGTGCGTTGTCCGCACGCCCCGACGGCCGAGCGGATGATCGAGCGCATCAAACAGGTGCGAGCCGAAGGAGACTCCGTGGGAGGCGTGATTGAGTGCCGGATCCGCGGCGTGCCGCCGGGTCTCGGCAAACCCGTATTCGACCGTCTGGAAGCCGATCTCGCGAAGGCGATGCTTTCGCTGCCGGCGACGAAAGGCTTCGAGATCGGCAGCGGATTTGCGGGGGCACGTCTTAAGGGCAGCGAGCACAACGATGCATTCGAACCCGCGTCCGGCGGGAAGGTGCGCACCCGCACCAACCGCAGCGGGGGCATCCAGGGCGGCATCAGCAATGGCGAGGAGATTTTCTTCCGCGTCGCGTTCAAGCCCACCGCCACGATCATGCAGGCGCAGAACACGGTCGATCGCACCGGCGCCGCCACGGAGCTCACCGGCCGCGGCCGCCACGACCCCTGCGTCGTGCCCCGCGCGGTGCCGATCGTCGAGGCGATGGCCGCCCTTGTCCTGACCGATCATTGGCTCCGTCATCACGGTCAGAACCGCGCGTTTCGGTTCTAAATCCAACCGATCGCGCCGCGGGCCCGACCAGCCCCGCTCCTCGCATGTCTCCGGAAAAGACCCCCGTCTACATCATCCTCGGTTCCGCCGGGTCCGGCCGCCGTGAACTGCTCGCGGACCTGATCGCCGACGGTTTGGCCCCCGGGGACCAACCGGCCGTCCTCCTCTCCGACGCCGAAACCCCGCATTCGCTCGATGCGAAACTTCCGCCGGGGCCGCGATGGACCTGGCAGCCCGGCCCACCGGCCGCGATCGAACTGGAAAAACCGCCGCTCACCGGTCCGCTGTTTCTCGTCGCGGACGGCCGACGCAATCCCGTGGACCAGATGGAGGCGTTCAAGCCGTGGCTGGAGAACAACCATGCGGCCGTGGCCCGCGTGATCTGCGTCGTCGATTGCACCCTCGCCTCGCATCACCCCGCGTTGCTCGCGTGGTACGACGCCTGCGTCCATTTTTCCGACGTCGTGCTGTTGAATCGCCGCGAGGGCGTGGAGAACCGCTGGCTCAGCGGCTTTCTCGAGCATTTCCGCACCCAACATCTTCCCTGCGTTTTTGAAACAGTGAAGGCGGGCCGGGTGAAGAACCCCGCGTTGCTGCTTGAGCCGCAGGCGCGGCGCCTGACGCAGATTTTCGACGAGGAGCAGGACTGGGTCGTGACTGACCTGGAAGGCGGCGAGCTCGAGGAAGGCGAGGAGACCGAGGACGAGGAGGTGCTAGCCGCCCCCGCGGTGGACCCGTACTTCGCGCGCCGCTTCGGCGGACGACGGGTGAAGGAGATTCCGGACATCACCGACTTTCTCGACCAGCCGGGAAAGAACGCCGCCAGCTGAATCGAACCGGCGCACCCCGGGCCGAAGTAACGGAATACGTTACTCGCCGGCTCCGCGCCCCCCGCGGAAGACGCGGTAGTTGAGGATCAGGAAGACCACGACCGTGGATGGCGGAATGGCCCAGAATGCCGCCCACATCACACCGAGGCCGAGCCAGACCGTGCACGCCTTGAAGGCGGCCAGATTGATAACGTAGCTGAGGCCGACCGCGACCAGGTATTCGCCGAATTGTTTCCCCGCGTCGGTGCGCGCGCTCGGCAGAGCCCAGAAGCGGTTGGCCAAGTAGTGCGTCGCCGTGGATACAACCCACGAGATCGAGAAGGCGGTCGTTGCGCCCATCACGTCGCGCAGCAGCGCGAGCACCGCGAACTGCACCGCGGCCGAGCCACCGCCGACCACGAGAAAGCGCACGACACGTCGGCGCGTCTCAGGTGCGGGCAGGGCGAAGCGGGCCATGGCGCAGCGCAACCCGCGCCCGCGCCACCGGCAATCGCAATCACGGCCGCGGCGGGCGTCCCCAGGTGACCGAATGCATCTCGCCGGAAAACACCGGGCCGCAGGCCGTGCCGCCGATCGGGTTGGCCCCCACCGCCACTTCCACGGGATCGACCACGAAAAACTCCGTCGGCTGCCGCCAAACCTCACGCCCCTCCACCTCCACCCTCAGATCACCGTGCGTGACGTTGCGCGGGCGCCACCACGCCGACGGCGCGCGCAGGGAATCCGCAAGGA
>JBEGJD010000365.1:0-8792 GCA_041184765.1 Verrucomicrobiota bacterium
CCTCGCGCGCAGCGGCGGCATCACGCACGCGCTCGTGTTGAACGCGCTGATGCTGTTTGACGCGCACCGGCGGCGGGCGTGACGCGGCGGGTCGCGTCGTTTGACAACCCTCCGTGCGGAAGTTTGCTCGCGGTGCCGTGATGATCGCCTCTCCGCTTTTCGCTAACAGTCCCGGGACCCGGTCGCCTTCGGCGGAGCTGGAGCGCGAGGTGCGGCTGATCTACGGCCGCAGCCCGCTCTACGGACTTCGTTTCCCGCTGCATGCGGATCCGTTGCGCTGGGCGTGTTTCCAGGAAATCCCGGTGCTCTCGAAGCGCGAGATCGTGGAGCGCGGTCATCAGGCGTTTTTCGCCGACTACGCGGAGATCGAGCGCGGGCTGCAGGCGCGCAAGTACGAGTACGAGAGCACGGGCGGCACGACGCAGTCGCCGATGACGGTGATCATGGAGGAAGGCTGGTGGAACGCGCAGACGGCGCGCGCCTATCGGGCTTCGTCGGTGCTGCGCGAGTTCGCGGACCGGCATTACCGTAAGTGCGTCCTGGCGCCGGTCGGTTGCTCGAGCAACCTTTGTCCTTACGAGGACCACCCGTTCCCGCACCGGTACTTCGACGGCACGGTTTATCTTAATCTCTCGAGTGATCCGTTCGCGTTTCCCGAAAGCGAGTGGGATCGGATCGTGCTGGAGCTGCAGGCGGTGAAGCCCGAGGTGATCGAGGGCGAGCCCGTTTACCTTTCGCTGCTCGCGCGGGCGGCCCGGCGTCGCGGAGCGAGCGTGCCGAGCGTGCGCGCGGTGATCCTCACGTACGGCAAGGCCAGCGCCCAGCACGGCCGGCGCGTCGCGGAGGTTTTTCCGGCCCCGCAGGTTGACCTCTATGGCTCGACCGAGGCGGGCTACCTGTTCGTCGGCGACGCGTTCCGTGACAACCAGCGCGTGATCGGCGAGAACGCATTCATCGAGCTTGTGCCGTGGCGCGCCGCGTTGCCCGAGGTGTATCAGATC
This sequence comes from Verrucomicrobiota bacterium, assembly GCA_041184765.1. Classification (GTDB taxonomy): domain Bacteria; phylum Verrucomicrobiota; class Verrucomicrobiia; order Opitutales; family Opitutaceae; genus ER46. Next base: position 1,002 of record JBEGJD010000365.1, read on the forward strand.
CATGTGACGACCCGCGGCCGCGAGGCCATGCCGCTTCTGCGCTATCACACGGGTGACATCGTGCAGCGGTTCCCGAGCGGATTCCGGCTGCTGGGACGCGAGGGTAACCTGCACTTCCGCGCCGACGGCTCGCTTGTTTCGACGACCGACATCGACGCCGCCCTGCCTGCGGAATTCAGCTGCTGGCATTATTCGCTGGTACAGACCGGGGAGACGCGTTGGGACTTCCACTATGTCGCGGACCAGACCGCGGACCATGCCGCGGTGGAGACGGCGCTCGGGGGCCTGATCGGCGACCGGTCGCGGGTGACCGCGTTCCGGCGTAAGTTCATCGCGCCCGCGGCGAGCGGGAAATTCGCGCTGTTGCGGCCGCTGGCTAGGACCTGAAATTCCCGGGCAAAACGGTCTGAGGCGGGCCGATTTCTTCTCCCCGGAGTTAGGCTCCCTAATAAGCGGGATGTGTCGGGCGGGCGCCTTTACTTCGACGGGGGCGTATTCGAGTTTCCGAGGAAATTGCGCATCTCCCAAGGCTTTTTCCCGCAATGAATCTCGCCCGTCTGATTTTTGGTTCCTCGATCGGCCGCAAGTTCCTGATGGCGGTCACGGGCCTCGTGCTCGTCGGCTTCGTGATCGGGCACCTCGTCGGCAATCTCCAGATCTTCGCGCATCCGGACAAGATCAACGGCTATGCGCACTTCCTGCAGTCGATGGGTGGCGCCCTCTGGGGTGTGCGTCTGGTGCTCCTGGCCTGCGTGGTCATCCACATCTGGGCCGCCGTCGCGCTTTCCCTCGAAAACCGCGCCGCGCGGGGTCCCGAAGGCTACTCTTCGACCCGCTGGCTGCAGGCGGTGCTTGCCTCGCGCTACATGAAGCACAGCGGCGTGGTGGTACTCGCCTTCATCATCTATCACCTTGCGCACTTCACGCTCGGCGCGGCCCAGGCGGGTACATTCAAGACCGCGCTGCCGGCCTACACGATGGCGAATGATTTCAACCTGCTCGGCTTCCCCGTGGTGACCAAGGGCGCCGCGGTGCACGATGTGTACAGCATGGTGTACCTCGGGTTCACCCACCCGGTCGTCTCGCTGTTCTACATCGTGGCCGTCGGCCTCCTTACGCTGCACCTGCTGCACGGCGTTGACTCGATGTTCCAGACTTTCGGCCTGCGGAATCTCCGCTGGGCGGGCGGTCTGCGCCGCGCCGTCACCGTCCTCTGCGCCTTGTACCTTCTCGGCAATATCGCGATCCCCGGCGCCATCCTCACCGGTGCCGTGAAGCCCGCGGCCGGCACGGCCGCCGCCAAACGCACGGTCGCCGTCTCCTCCTCTCTTCCCGCCCAACGCTGATCCCCCGCCATGGCCAAACTCGAATCCAGGATTCCCGCCGGCCCGCTGGCCGACAAGTGGCGCAAGCACAAGGCCGAGATCCGGCTGGTGAACCCCGCCAACAAGCGGAAGTACGAGGTCATCGTCGTCGGCGCCGGCCTCGCCGGCTCGTCCGCCGCTTCCTCGCTCGCCGACCTCGGCTACCGGGTGAAGTGCATCGTCTTCCACGACAGCCCGCGCCGCGCCCACTCCATCGCCGCGCAGGGCGGCATCAACGCCGCCAAGAACTACCAGAACGACGGCGACAGCGTCTACCGGCTCTTCTACGACACCATCAAGGGCGGCGACTACCGCGCCCGCGAGGCCAACGTCCACCGGCTCGCCGAGGTTTCCGTCAACATCATCGACCAATGCGTCGCGCAGGGCGTGCCGTTCGCCCGTGAGTACGGCGGGCTCCTCGCCAACCGTTCCTTCGGCGGCGCCCAGGTTTCGCGCACGTTCTACGCTCGCGGCCAGACCGGCCAGCAGCTCCTGCTCGGTGCGTACTCCGCGCTCTCCCGCACCGTCGGCCAGGGGACGGTCCAACTCGTTACCCAGCACGAGATGGTCGACCTCGTCGTCGTTGACGGCCACGCCAAGGGCGTCATCACGCGAGACCTCGTCACCGGCAAACTGGTGCGTCACTCGGCCGACGCCGTGATCCTGGCCACCGGCGGCTACGGCAACGTCTTCAACCTCTCCACCTACGCGCGCGGTTCCAACACCACCGCCATCTGGCGCGCCTACAAGCGCGGCGCCTGCTTCGGCAACCCGTGCTACACGCAGATCCACCCGACCTGCATCCCGGTGTCCGGCGACTACCAGTCGAAGCTCACCCTCATGTCGGAGTCCCTCCGCAACGACGGTCGCATCTGGGTGCCGAAGCGCGCGGAGGATCGCCGCAAGGATCCGGCGTCCATTCCCGACGAGGATCGCGACTACTTCCTCGAGCGCATCTACCCGAGCTTCGGCAACCTCGCCCCACGCGACGTCTCCTCCCGCGCCGCCAAACGCATGTGTGACGAGGGCCGCGGGGTCGGCGAGACCGGCCTCGGCGTGTACCTCGATTTCTCCGATGCCATCCGGCGCCTCGGCGAGGCCGGCGTGCGCGAGCGCTACGGCAACCTCTTCGACATCTACCACGAGATCACCAACGAGAACGCCTACCGCACGCCGATGCGCATCTACCCGGCGGTGCACTACACGATGGGCGGCCTCTGGGTGGATTATAACCTGATGTCCAATGTCCCGGGCCTTTTCGTGCTCGGCGAGGCCAACTTCTCCGACCACGGGGCCAACCGCCTCGGAGCCTCCGCGCTCATGCAGGGCTTGGCCGACGGCTACTTCGTGATCCCCTACACGATCGGCGACTACCTCGCGGGCCAGAAGCCCAACGCGAAGCCCTCGACCGACCGTGCCGAGTTCAAGCAGGCCGAGGAGAACGTTGCCGCCATGACCCGTCGTCTGCTCGCGACCAAGGGCCGCCAGCCGGTCAACGCCTTCCATCGCCGTCTCGGCAAGCTCATGTGGGACCATTGCGGCATGGCCCGCACCCGCGCGGGCCTCGAGAAGGCGCTGCAGGAGATCCCGAAGCTCCGCGAGGAGTTCTGGGCCGACGTCCATGTCCCCGGGTCCGGCGAGTCACTCAATCAAGCCCTCGAGCGCGCCGGCCGCGTGGCCGACTTCATCGAGCTCGGCGAATTGATGTGCCGCGACGCCCTCGCGCGCGAGGAAAGCTGCGGCGGCCACTTCCGCGAGGAGCACCAATATCCCGACGGCGAGTGCAAGCGCGACGACGAGAAGTTCGGCCACGTCGCCGCCTGGGAATTCCAAGGCGAGGGCCAAGCCCCGCTCCGCAATATCGAGCCGCTAAACTACGAGCACGTGAAGATGAGCGTGCGATCGTACAAGTGATCCCTCGGACGTTCACCGAACCTGCGCACGATGCGCAGTCGTGATTCGTAAATCGTCAATCGCCTCAATCGAAAATCCCTTTCCTCCATGGTCGCCGAAACCTCCGTGAAAAACATCTCGGTCACCCTCCGTGTCTGGCGCCAGGCCGGCCCCGGCGAGACCGGCCGGTTCGTCGAGTACCAGGCCTCGGACCTTAATCCGAACATGTCCCTGCTTGAGATGCTCGACGTCGTGAACGACGACCTCGAGCGTCGCGGCGAGGAGCCGATCGCTTTCGCGCATGATTGCCGCGAGGGTATCTGCGGCACCTGCTCCCTGGTCATCGACGGCAAGCCCCACGGCCCCCACCGCGGCGTCGCCAGCTGCCAGACCTACATGCGCAGCTTCAGCGACGGCGCTGTCATCACGCTCGAGCCGTTCCGCGCCAAGCCGTTCCCGGTCATCAAGGATCTTGTGACCGACCGTAGCGCTTTTGACCGCATACAGCAGTCGGGCGGTTTCATCACCGCGCGCGCCGGCTCCGCCTGCGACGCCAATGCCATCCCCGTGCCGAAGGGTGCGGCCGACCTGGCGATGGACGCCGCGCAATGCATCGGCTGCGGCGCCTGCGTCGCCGCCTGCAAGAACGCCAGCGCCATGCTCTTCGTGGCCGCCAAGGTCAGCCACTTGGGCCTGCTGCCGCAAGGTCAGGCCGAGCGCGACCGCCGCGTGCTGGCCATGGTGAAGACCATGGACGACGCCGGTTTCGGCAACTGCAGCAACCAGTACGAGTGCAGCGCCGCCTGCCCGAAGCTCATCTCACACGACTTCATCGCTCGCATGAACGGCGATTACCTCGCCGCCAGCGTCCGCTCCGCCTTCAAGGCCGAGTCCCAAGCCGCCGGTGGCGGCGCGGGTTGAGCTTGTCGCCGGGGTGACCCAATGGGGTCAGGGCGTTCAATGTTCAGGCGAAATGCCCGAACGGGGAGTCACAGCCGGCGGTAGGTGGCGGCGTAGCGTTGTTTCAGCCCCGCGGTGCTGAAGCCCGCGGGCTCGGTGCCATCGAGGCCGTAGCACACGCGGAGCCGATCCCCGGCAAGCTGGTAAAGGCACGGGATCCGGCGGCCGGCGTTCGGGCCGCGGTGGCCCAGCAGGATCAGGGTCCCCGCGTTGACGCCGTTCTCCCACGAACCGGTGTCGGAAACTTCTCCGGCGTAGACCACCGCATAACTGCGGTCTCCCAGCTCGAGGATCATTCGGCTTGTGACCATCTCGGGGGCGGACTCCCCGTCGAGCTCGGCGCGGATCATCTGCCAGCTGCCGGTGAGTTCCGAAGAGGACGTCATAACACGGATCATGACGATCCGCCGGTCCAGCCCTCAAGCCCGCGGCAGTCGCTCACTGCCCGTAGCGTTCGTCCGCTCCGGTGATCTCCCGCCACAATTCCCCCGGGTCGATGCGTCGATCCCGGGAGCGGTTGATCCACTCCACCTCGTTTACCGCGCTATCGCCCGTGAACCGGATGCCCCAGATCGGATCGAAGGCATCGGCTCCGAGCGAGTAGCGCATGTCGGCCAGCACCGAGGGATCAGCCGGACTCCGCGCGACCCAATGGTCCGAGAACCATGAGAATCTTTCGAACGACCGGCGTCGGTTCCGCGCCCTTTCAGCCGGCGTCAATTCCGCCGCGCCGGCGAGGGGCAACGACCAACCTTCGCGCACCGTCGGGCGGCCGGTCCAGCCGACGCGGATGCGATCGCTGTGAATGCGGCCCTGGTGGGTGTAGAGCGCGCGCCAAACCAGGTTGTTGGCCAGCGTGGGCATGACTTCTACGCGCTCCGGCGTATGGCCGCGCGCCTGCGCCAAGGCCCGTTGTACCGCGACCGCGCGGCTGTGCTGCACTCCGCCGAGAAGCAGGTAGGCTCCGGCGAAAACCAGCGCGATGCCCGCGGGGCGCGCCCGTCTTCGGGCGAGCGCGAAACCAAGTCCGACGAGGAGAGGTACGGTGAACACCGGGTCGACGATCGCGATCCAGTCCCACCCCGCACGGTAATCTGAGAACGGCCAGAGCAGCTGCGTGCCGTAACTGGTGAACGCGTCGAGCAGCACGTGGCTCAGGTAGGAGAGGGCGGCGGCGGCCCAGAGCGCGAGCCAGCGGGGTCGGTCGCGCCAGGCTGCGGAACCCAGCCACAGGCCCGCCACCAGCGCGGATCCGAATGGCACGAACACCAGCGCGTGGGTGAACCCACGATGATATTCAATCGCCAGCAAAGGGTCGGTCGCACTCGAGATGAGGACATCAGCATCCGGCGCCAGTCCCGCGAGCGCGCCCGCGACGGCCGCCGCGCGCCCGAGGCGGGCGCCGAAGCAGAGGTGGGCGAGGCTGGCGCCCAGCGCGACATGAGTGACGGGATCCACGCGGGGAGCGAAGCCGGCGCCGGGCCTTTCGCAACCACCCGCCGATGCGCGCCGTTGCGCTCAGACCACCGGCAACACCGTCTCGCTCGTTTCCGCGGCTTCGGCAAAATCGCGGAGCAGAGGCAGCAGCAACTCAAGGCGCGCGACCGTGGTTTCGCGGGCAAACGTGCCCGTCTCGGTGTAGGCGGCGACGCCTTTCTCCAAGGTGAATACCCCGCGGGAGCCCGTTTGGCGGGCGGTCATCAACCGGTCGCGCAGTTCGGGCAGCAGCGCGGCGCGGCAGGTGCCGGGCGCGTTCGTGCGGATGAACCATTCGCCGTCGAACCGCGTCTCGCCGACCTCGATCTCCTTCGCGCCGAAAAGCTCGGCGAGCTTCGTGCCGAAGCCCTGCGGCTTCAGCTGTACTGTCAGGCGGGAATCACCCGCCAGACGCACTGAAACCGCCACCCACTCGGTCCGAGATTTGCCCGAGCCGGTCGCGTACGTCCAAAAGCGCGCGGGCCGGCCCTGGAAATCACCTTCCACCGTGTTGCCCGCGCCGGGCTCATTCTCCTTGGCCGGACGGAATCTGAGTCCCAGCCGGGAGGCGAGGGCTGTGAGATTCCTCGCCGCCTTGATCTCACGTCGCACCGCCCACACCACCACCGCGCCCACCACCACGACCACAACCAGCACGCCGATGAGCTTTTCCATGGCGGGATGTGAACGCGATCCTGCGCGCGGAGCGAGCCGGCACTGGCCGGCCGGTGCGCTCAGCCGCGCTGGCGCACCGCCTCGAAGAGCGTGATGATCGCCGCCATCGCGACGTTCAGGGAGTCAGCCTGGCCCGCCATCGGGATGCGCACGGGCAGATCGGCCTCCTTGAGCCAGAAATCACTCAGGCCGTACTGCTCGCTGCCCATCACGATCGCCAGCGGGCCTCGGAGGTCGGCGGCGCTGTAGATGGTCGTCGCTGCCGGCGTTGTCGCCACGGCGCGCACGCCTTTCCCCCTCAGCCAGGCCCGCACCCGCGCGCTTTCCTCGACCACCAGCGGAACGGAGAAAAGTACGCCGGTGGAGGCGCGGACAACGTTGGGATTGAAGATGTCGGTGACCGGATCGCAGACGATGACCGCGTGGCAGCCGGCGGCGTCGGCCCCGCGCAGGATGGTGCCAAGGTTCCCGGGCTTCTCGATGGCCTCGACGACGAGCAGCAGTGGCGCCTCGGGCAGGTCGAGGTCCTCCAGTCGCCGCCTCCATTGCGGAGCCACGGCGAGAAGCCCGTCGGGCCGTTCGCGGTAGGCGACCTTGGAAAAGGCCTCCTTGGAGAGCTCGCACAGCTTCGCGCCGGCGGCCGCGGCGCGTTCGAGGAGCGCGGGTTCGTTGGAGCCGAGAAACCAGTCGGGCGAGAAGTAGAGTTCCCTTGGCTGAACGCCCCGGTCGAGCGCGCGGAGGATCTCGCGGTAACCCTCGACGAGGAACACGCCCGCCTCGTCGCGCGGCCGCCGGTCGCGCAGGCGCACGAGCTCTTTCACGCGCGGGTTCTGCAGGCTGGAGATCTTCTCGGGGACGGACACGGGCGGATGGAAGACACCGGTTCACGGCAAAAGACAAAATCCTTTTGCTCGCACGGCGCGTCGGCGCGTGTTCCCTCCGCGCGTGGGCAAAAGGAAACCGTTCAACGACCAGCCGTTCGCGTACCACGCGGAGCTCGAACTGGAGGTCTCGACGCTGACGAACCTCGGCGTCGGCCTCGGCCGCGTGCAGTTGCCCGGGGAAGCGGGCAACTGGGTGGTGATGGTGCCCTTCACGCTGCCCGGTGAAAGGGTCCGGGCGCGGGTGTTCCGCAACCACCGCAACTACTCCGAGGCCGACCTCGTCGAGGTGCTGCGGCCCGCGGCGGAGCGCACCGTGCCGCGATGCCCGCTGTTCGGCCGCTGCGGCGGATGCCAGTACCAGCATTTGGATTATTCCGCGCAGCTGGAATGGAAACGCCGCCAGGTCGCGGAGTTGCTGGAGCACATGGCGGGGATCGCCGTATTTCCAGTCGCGCCGGTGGCCCCTTCACCCCGGGCCTTTCACTACCGTTCAAATATCACCCCGCATTTCTCCCCGCCGCGCGGCGGCGGGGCGTCCC
>JBEGJD010000366.1:0-2889 GCA_041184765.1 Verrucomicrobiota bacterium
ACGTGCCCGGCGCCGGCTGGTGGCTCCTCCTGCCGTCGGCGCTCATGGGGCCCGGACTCGTTGCGGTGATGGTGCTGACGCCGTCCATGACCGCCGACATCTGCGACCTCGAGGCCGCGGACAGCGGTGTGCGTCGCGAGGGCCTTTTCAACGCGATGCTGGCTTGGTCGCTGAAGGCGGCCCTCACCGGATCCATCCTACTCGCCAATGTCGTGCTGCACCTGGCGGGCTGGGACACGGCGAGGCAGGCCGCGCAGGCTCCGGGTACCTTCCTCGCGATGCGGATCACATTCGCCGGAGGCACCGTCATCCTCGCCGGCATCGCGGCGTGGTTCATCCACCGCTACACCGTGACCCCGGCCGCCGTGGCCGCCGCCCAGGCCCGGTTTGCGGCCAAAGGCGCGGCGTGAACCCGTTTGCCGAGGCTCCCCCGAAGCTTGATTAACCTTAACCCGTGAAAAGGCGCCCGCGAGATCCCCACGTACCGCCCGCCACGGAGGCCCCGGCGGTATGCCGGTCCGGACTCTTTCAATTCGCGCCGCACCAGACTTTTTCCAACAGCTGCGTGCAGAGCCGCGGGCTCTTCTGGTGCAAGAGCGGGAGCGGCCGTTTCGAGGTCGACGGGGACACGTTCAATCTCGGACCCAACGACCTGTTTGTGCTGCCGTGGGGCCGGCGCATCACCTACCGCCCGTCACCGGACACCCCGATGTTCACGGCCCACGTGCATCTCATACCGTGGTACCGGCCCGGCGCCCGCTGGGTGGCAAACGTCCCCCATGAACCCACCGAGCCGGAGTTTGACTCCAGGGACCGCCACGATGTGGCCTGGCCCGGGCTGCGGGGTGTGGTTCGTCTGCGCCTCGTTCCCGAAGAGCCGTTGGCCCGCCTGATCGACTACACCGCGCGCTGGTACATGGACTCCCGCCGCGACGAGACAGAAGCCCGCGCGCTCGGGCTGCTGCTGGTGCGGGAGGTTCTCCGCAAGTCGGGGGATCCCACGCAAACGGTCGAGCCGTTTCCCGAAGAGCTGCAGCGGCTCGTGACGCACGTCGAACGCGGCTTCCAACTCGGGCCGCGCATCTCCGAGATGGCCGCGATGGTGGGCCGAAGCCGCTCGCACGTGCTCAAGCTGTTCCGCCGGCATCTCGGGATGTCCGCGAAGCGCTTCGTCGTTGAGCGCCAGCTGCGGGAGGCCCGGGAACTGCTGCTCACCACGACCCTCACGGTCGCGGAAATCGGCCGGCGCGTGGGCCTGCCCGACGCGTACCACTTCTCGAAGCTCTTCCATCGCCACATCGGCACGTCGCCCCGCGATTTCCGCCAGCGCCACGGCACCTTCGCGTCCCTGCCTCGTCCGTCGGAACATGCCAGCCAGCCGCCGAAGGCGGGGGCGTGAACGGGGCCGGGCATTTTCGGAATTCAGCACCGGCCCAGGAACGAATGGGCATCGTCTTGACGGCTCTTCTTCCTGCGTCAGCTTTTTCCCGTGAAAAATACGTACACAATCCGTGAGCTCCAGCGCTCCACCGCCGCCGCGGTCCGCGGCGCCGAGTCCGGGACCTTGGTCACGGTAACCCGTCATGAGCGCCCAGTGGTGCACCTCATTTCCGACGAGAGGTTGGGAGCGTTGTTGGAGACCTTGGAGTTGGCGGGCAGCCCCGACTTCGCCGCGGCTATCGGAAATCTCAAAGCCGGCCGGCTGAAGTTCCGACCGGCGGCGGACCTTTGAGAAAGCCCCAGATAGTTATAGCGGAGCCGGTTTGGGATTACCTCCGCGCACTGGCTCCCGACCCGCGCCAACGATGCAAGGCCGCGCTGCTGGCACTACCCGCGGGCGATACGAAGCAGCTGGAAGGCGAATACGCGGGCTACCACCGACTGCGCGTCGGATCCCTCCGGTTTGTCTACCGCCAACACGAGGGCCGCATCGAGGTCTTTTACGTCGAGCAGCGCCGGCTGGTTTACGACCTGCTCGCCGCGCGCATCGCGCAGCTGTTCGGACAGGGCTGAGTGAACGTTTCGACCGGGACGGATTTGCCCCGACCCTCCGCGGCCTAGAAATACCCTCGCCTCACTCCATCACGAGCTTCGCGAGGTAGATCGCGGACTTGCCCTCGTGGCTTGAGTAATAGCTCACCCAAAGCTGGCCATTAGGATGCCACGCCAGGCCGGCGTAACTCGTGTCGCCGCCGCTCGGGAGCGTCGCAAGCGGCTGCAGTTTTCCGTCGGCGCCAAGCCGCGCCACGAGCGTGCTCACACCTTTGCCGTTAACTGGCGAGGGCTTCGTGTGGTCCCGCGTGCAAACGATCCAACCGCCGTCCGGGGCGCGTACAAAATTGGGGCCTCCGAAGCGATGCCCGGTCGCGGTCCACCTCCACTCCTTGAAGGGGGGAACGGAGACGCCAAACCAGCCGAGGGTGTCGCCGGCCTCGCGGCGCACCATCGCGACCATGCGGCCATCGGGTTCGAAGCGCAGCGTGGTTTCGTTCGGGCGCCCATCCACCGCGAGTTTCGCCACCCGCTCCCAACGCAGCCCGTCGCGGCTCGAATGAAGGTTCAATTGCCAGTTCTCCTCGCGCGTGCCGTCGGGCGGCAATGTTCCCTGACGATAGGACGCGCCGTAGGCGACGCCCTCGTGCCAGATCACGCGCCAGAGCCAGTCTCCTTCCTCCAGCACCCGCGCGGGCGGCGTCCAAGTGCGACCGTCGGCGGAAAACAGAACCCGCGGCTGCCGGCCCTGCAGCACCTTTGTCCCGAGGTAGACGGATCCCCCGCACACGATCATTAGCCGACCATCCGGTGTGACGGAGAACTTGGGGTCGCGCAGGTCGATGTCCTTCTCCGTGATCCGCGCCACGGACTCCCACTTCGCGCCATCGGCGGACT
>JBEGJD010000367.1:0-3088 GCA_041184765.1 Verrucomicrobiota bacterium
ACGCCGGCGGTTATCGACGCCGCCACCGGTCGCCTGCTCCAACGCCTGCTCGGCGATTCCGCCACCGTGGCCGCCACCCTGCAGCTCGTCGCGAAATGGGACCGCACCGGCCAACTCGCCGCCGCCGCCGAACCCGTCGTGCGCCAGATGCAACGGGACCTCGTCGACCGCGCGCAGCCCGACGCCCGACGCGCCGAAATCGCCGCCAGCCTGCTCAGCCTGAAGCAGTCCCGCCCGCCGGCGCTCGCCGCCGTCGCCGAGTTGCTCAAGGAACCGGGCACGTCGTCCGCCCTCCGCGGCGCGCTCACCGCCGCCCTCGGCGCCGCGCCCGGCAAGGATGCCGACGCCGTGTTGATCGAGGCGTTCAAGGCGACCCAGTCGCCGACCGTATTCGAGCAGATCATTCGCCGGCCCGAAACCGCCCAAGCCTTGTTGGAAGCACTGCGCTCCGGTGCCGTGACGCCCAAGGAGGTCGGCCCGGGTAACCTCGCCCGCCTGCGCACCCACCTGAACCGCGCGGTCGCCAACGCCGCCGCCAACGTGCTCGAGAAACTGAGTCCCGAGGCCGGACAAAAGGACGACCTGATCGCCAAACTCATGCCCGAGGTCACCAAGGCCGGCAACGTCGCCAACGGCCGCATGGTCTTCACCGCCGCCTGCGCGATCTGCCACAAATACGGCGACATCGGCGTGCGCGACGTCGGACCGCCGCTCGCCGGCATCGGCGCGAAGAGTACGCTCGAGCTGCTCACGCACATCGTGGATCCAAACCGCCAGGTGGAGCCCAACTACTGGCAATGGAACCTCACCACCAAGAAGGGCGAGACGCTCGTCGGGGTGATCGTGAACGAGAACGCAAATACCGTGACGATCCGCAACCAAGGTGGTGACACCGAGGTGCGCCGCGAGGATATCACCGGCCGCGAGAATACGCGCCGCTCACTCATGCCCGAGGGTCTTGAGGGCCTCGGGGCGGACGGCCTGAGGGATGTCATCGCCTTCCTCGCCTCCACCAGCACGCCCGCCTCCGGCAGCTCCTCCCCGGCGGCCCCCGCCCCGACCAAGAAGGCCGGCAAGGGCAAAGCCGCTGCCAAGAACGGCGGTGCGGTCAGCCAGTCCGCGGCCACGGCCGTAGCCGCGGGCGCGCCGGCGACCGAGGGACCCAAGGAGGGCGGAAAGAATGATCGCCCGTTGCCGCCCGTCGAAAAGGTGCGGTGGGAGGCGGGCAAGACCCGCGTCCTCATCATCGGCGGCGGCAGCTCGCACAAATTCACGGAGTTCTTCGGTGCGACCGACAGCGCCACACTCCGCGCCGCCGGCTTCAGCGTCGCCTACACCGAGGACCGCGACCAGGCCGCCGCCGAACTCGCCGGGGCCGACGTCGCCGTGGTGAGTGTGAACCGGATGTTCTTCGACACCCCGGCCTACCGGAAGGCGCTGTTCGCCTTCGCGGCCGCCGGCAAGGGCATCGTGATGCTCCATCCAGGTACGTGGTACGCCTTCCCGAACTGGCCGGAGCTCAACGCCAAACTCGTGGGCGGCGGCTCCCGCGGTCACGATAAACTCGGACCGTACTCGGTGAACGTGCTGAAGGGCGACCACCCCATCACCCGCGGCGTACCGGCGAAGTTCGAGGTGACCGACGAGCTCTACTACGTGAACGCGGAACCGGAAAAGATCCCGGCCGGCACCGCCGCGATCGAGGTGCTCGCGGAGAGCTCACCCAGCATCAAGTTCAGCAAGCCGCATCCGGTGGTTTGGATCACCCGCCACGACACCGCGAAGGTTGTGGGCTTCACCCTTGGCCACGACGAACGCACCCACGACCATCCCGCGTTCAAGACCCTGCTGGTGAACGCGGTGAAGTGGGTCGGAGGGAAGTAAGTCGCCAAATGATCAGACGGATCGGACCGATCCGCCGGATCCGTCCGATCTCCCCAGCTCGATGCCACCGTCACGGAAACGGCGCCCCAGCGGGGGCTACCGCCAGACCGCCAGTTTCCAGACTGCCACTTTGGTTTACGACGCCACCTACTGGTTCTGCGAAAAGTTCCTCGACTCGCGTTCGCGCACCGTCGACCAGATGGTTCAGGCTGCACGCTCCGGCCGGCAAAACATAGCCGAGGGCAGCCGTGCCGCCGCCACCTCATCTCAGACCGAGTTGCGCCTGCTCAACGTGGCGCGCGCCAGCCTCGAGGAGCTGCTTCTCGACTACGAACATTACCTGCGCCACCGCCGCCTTTCCCTGTGGGCCCCGGAGGGCGCGGAAGCCGGCGCCGTGCGCGCCGTCGCGAAGGCGCTGAAATCGGAATCCGCCGATCTGTCCGATGCAGATCGCCACGCGCTCTACGCTGAATGGCTCGAGTCTCCCGATCCCGCCATCCGCGCCAACGCTCTGATCTGCCTGATTCACCAGGCCAACTACCTGCTCGACCGCCAGATCGCTTCACTCGAAAACGCATTCATCGAGCATGGCGGCTATTCCGAGCAACTCGCCGCTGAGCGCCTGCAACATCGCAGGCTGGAGAAAAGCGAGGGCAACAACCGTGCCGAGCCCGCATGCCCCCTTTGCGGCCATCTCATGACCGTGCGCACCGCCAAAGCGGGAAAGCTCAAAGGTAGCCATTTCTGGGGCTGCACCCGCTACCCGGAGTGCAAAGGTACATTACCCGTGTAATTCCCCCGCCCCCCATGCCCACCATCGCCGTCCTCGGCACCTTCGACACCAAGGGTCCGGAACACGCGTTCGTCGCCGACCGCATCCGCGCCCGCGGACACGCCCCGCTGCTGATCAACGTGGGTTGCCTCGCCGCGCCGACGATAAAGCCCGATATCACCGCCGATGACGTGGCGGCACGCGGCGACGATAACTGGCGCGCGATCCTCACGCGCAAGGACCGCGGCGAATCCGTCTCGCTCATGGGCCGCGGCGCCGCCGCACTCCTCGCCGAGCTCGCCGCCGCTGGAAAAATCCACGGGGTGATTTCCCTCGGCGGCGGAGGCGGCACCGCCATCGCCACCGCCGGCATGCGCGCGCTGCCGGTCGGCTTCCCCAAGCTGATGGTGTCGACACTCGCGAGCGGCCAGA
>JBEGJD010000368.1:0-3341 GCA_041184765.1 Verrucomicrobiota bacterium
GTGAGCTCACGCTCCAGCCACGCCAGCTGCCCGGCGCCGACCCCGCCGTTCCATGGCTTTGCCTGCCGCACTTTGGCGGCCTGCATGCGCGCCAACTCCTGCTCCGCGGCCGCCCGCTCCGGAGCGCCGGCCGGATGCGCGTAAGCGCTGACGTCGTTGGTATCGAGAACGACAAAACGAAGGCCGCCGTGGTCAAAAGCGCCGTAACGCCACTTCATGCCTAGCCGCTCGGGCACCCGCGGCTTCTCCGTGTCGAGCACGTCGAAGTCGTGATTGCCGAGCAATTGATGCCAGCGGTGGCGGCTTGCGGATAACGGCCGCGTGATCTCGTCGAAGCTCCGCCACTCACGGTCGATCAGATCCCCCAGGTGGACGCAGAACGCTAGGTCGGTTCGATTGAAGTGCTCCACCGCGGCTCCCAACTTACCGATCGAGGCGCGGTAAAAGCGGGTGCCCTTGTCGGGCACGTCGGCGTACTGCGCGTCCGCCACCAGCCCGATGGAGAACAGCTCGCGCGACGCACCGCGCGCGATGAACGGCGCCGCCATGGCCGCTCCGAGAAATCCTCGCCGGGAATAGGTGCGCTTGTTCATGGCTGGGGGCGAGCCGGCAGCCAGCCGTTGAAACGCATCCACGCTTCGCAAAGCCGCGGCCATTCCGCGGTCGGCCCGAGCACCGGCGACATACCCGAGCCGTGCGGGCCGCGCGGATAGAGATGCAACTCCGCCGGAACGCCAGCCACCCGCAGCGCGCGGTAGAAATCGAGGCTATTCTCGACCGGAACGACGGTGTCCTCCGCGGAGTGAATGATGAACGCCGGAGGCGTGCGCACGGTAACCTGCTTTTCCACCGAAAGCCGGGCGGCGAGTTCGGGGGAATACCGCTCTCCGAGCAGCGCACGGCGCGAGGGCGAGTGCGTGTGCGGTGCGGTCATCGAGATCACGGGGAAGACGAGGATCATGAAGTCGGGCCGCCCGCTCACCGCGTCAAGCGCCGCTCCCGTCCGTCCCTCGGGATCGTCGAACAACGTTCCCGCGCTCGCAGTCAGATGGCCGCCGGCCGATCCACCGATCATGCCGATACGCTCCGGTCCGACGCCAAGCTCCACCGCGCGGCTGCGTACGATCCGGACCGCGCGCAAGGCATCGCGCAGCGGCGCCGGATGCCCATACTCCGCGTTGCGGTACTTCAGCAGGAACACGGTTACGCCCAGTTGGTTTAGCCAACGCGTGATCTCCCCTCCTCCGGCGCCCGCGGCCACACGGACGTAGCCACCTCCCGGGGCGTAGATGACCGCCGTTCCGGCGCCGCTGCCGCCTCCGGATTTAGGCGGATAAACGAGCATCGAAGGCCGGTGGATATTCAGGAATCGACCATTCTCCTCACGCTCCGGTCCAAGGTCCGCACGCAGCCCCGGTACACCCTCGGGCCAAAGCTCAATGACCCGCGGTTCGGCGGACCACGCGCACGACACCAGGGAAGCGAATGCGAAAATCCGGAGAATCAACATCCCCGAACCCTTATACGCTAAGGCGCCCGCAGGCCAGCCGTCCTCCGGCGGACCGTCCAAGGTTTGGACTACTCCTCGTGGTGGGTCAGCCAGAGGATCGATGCCAGCCCGGCGAAGATGATCGTCGGCGCCACGATCCAGAGCGGATGGAACGGAACCTCCCAACGACCGATGGCCCACCAGACGACGAAACATTTGGCGACAATGACCGCCCACAGCACGGCCATGATCCAGCGGACGCGACGCGGGTATTGAGCGAGATCGATGTGGAGCGGAATGTGCATGGGCAAACTCTAGCGCTTCCTTCGCCGGCCGCCCCGCATCCGTTGGCCGCGACCCCGCGGAAATTGACCGCACCCGGGAACCGGTCCGGCATTATCTGGAAATCAGGGACTCAGGGATGAGATTGGCGGAATCGGATTTGGGACACCGAGGTCACCGAGCTCCGATCCGAGGTCACTGAGGCTGAACAGGGAAAATGTTGTTCCGTGGCTTCCGCGTGTTCCGTGGGCCAACGGTTTGGATTCGTGCCTTTCGCGTGTTTCGTGGTTCCACCGTCTTTTCTGAGGAATGGGGAAAGCCGGGAAGACAGGAATCGAACCGCAGAAATCTGGAAATCAGGGACTCAGGGATGCGGCCGAACTCGGGGTTGGGGGTTGGACACAAAGGTCGCGGAGCCGCGGAGGCGAAAATGTTGTTCCGTGGCTTCCGCGCGTTCCGTGGGCCAATCGGTTTGGATTCGTGGCTTTCTCGTGTTTCGCGGTTCCACCCTCTGTGCCGGAGGGTCAGCTCCGGGCCGCTTCGCGCCAGCGGCGGAGCGCGGCGCCGGTCAGGGAGCGTTCACACTCCTCGGCGCCTGCGCGCGGGCCGGCGTACACCAGATCCCCGCCGTCCTTTCCGCCGCCCGGGCCGAGGTCGATGATCCAGTCGGCCAGATTGATGACGTCGAGGTTGTGCTCGATGATGATCACGGTGTTGCCGGCGTCGCGGAGGCGGAAAAGCAGGTCCATCAACCGCTGGATGTCAGCCCAATGGAGGCCGGTCGTCGGCTCATCGAGAATATAGAGCGTCGAGCCCTGCTGTCGGCGGCTGAGTTCGAGCGAGAGCTTGATGCGTTGCGCCTCGCCGCCGGACAGCGTCGTGGCCGACTGGCCAAGCGTGAGATAACCGAGCCCGACGGCGTCGAGCGTCTCCAGCTTGTCGAGCACGCGCGGGATGTTACGGAAGAGCTGGATCGCCTCGCGCACGGTGAGATCCAGCACGTCGGCGATGGAACGGCCGTGAAAAAGCACCTCGAGCGTCTCGCGGTTGAAACGCCGTCCGTTGCAACTCGGACACGGCGCGTAGGCGTCGGGCATGAACTGCATGTCGAGCCGGATGGCCCCGTCGCCCTGGCAGCGCTCGCAGCGCCCGCCGCGCACGTTGAACGAGAAGCGGCTCGCCTTGTAGCCCCGCACCTTGGCGAGCGGCAGCTGCGCGTAAAGATCGCGGAGCAGCGGCAGCAGGTCGACATAGCTCGCGGGGTTGGAACGCGGACTCCGGCCGATCGGCTCCTGGTCCACCTGCACGAGCTTGTCGAAGAAATCGAGGTTCTCGACCGCGCGGTGCGCCGCCGGCAGGGTCTTTGCGCCGTTGAGACGCCGCGCCGCCTGTGCGGCCAGGATGTCCAGCACGAGCGTGCTCTTGCCCGAGCCGCTCACGCCTGTGACGCACGTGAGCAGACCGGCGGGGAAACGCACGTCGATGCCGCGCAGGTTGTTCGCCTTGGCCTCGCGCACGGTGAGCCACGCGCCGTCGGGCTCCTTGAGCTTGGCGTCGCGGGTGACGGCAA
>JBEGJD010000369.1:0-6912 GCA_041184765.1 Verrucomicrobiota bacterium
CGTTCTGCATGACCCACGGAGACCCGCCTGCGGGAAACGTGGCGGTCGGCACCGGCTGTGGCGCCTCACCGGCGCGGTTGGCGCTGGGCGCGGAGTACGCATGGATCGAGGCGTTTCCGGAACCCACATGGTAGATCCAATCCGCGGTCAGGTTTCCGGCCGCCGAAAGTCCGAGCGCGGCCCGCGTCGGGAAGTACGAAACGGAGGCGCCCTGAAACGGGCGCGAAACCGACTTGATGTTGGGAGAGAGCACCGTGCCCTCCCGCTGCACGAGGCTGTAGGATTGATTGCCGCCGAAGTAACCCGCGTTGACCGCGGCGAAAACCACCGAGGCATCCGCGGTGGCGAATTGCGTCGGCGTGCGCGCCGAGGCGCCGAGCACCGGCTTGAATGCAACCGCCGGCGAACGGGTATCCCAAGCGAGGCAGAACGCACGGGTGCCGGGGACCTCGAGCACGTAGAGCTGGAGCCCTTCGGAGGGAAAGCCGCCCATGCGCTCCGTCGCCAACCGCCAGCCTGAAGGAACGGCGATGAGGGTTTCACCCGCGGCCGGCTGCGCGGCAAGGAAACCGGAAACGGCGCCGATCAGCGTGAGGAGACGAAGCGTCGATGAGCGGCCGGTCATGCTGGACGGCACGAAACGCGACGGAAAGGGCCGGTCAAACCGCCCGCGGCGACCGGTTCACTGCGCCCAGGCGCGATCGCCAGCGGCGAGCGGAAAGGCGCCGCGGTAGGTTCCCGGCACCGGATCGTAGCGCAGGGCCTTCGTCGCGCCCTGCTCCGACGTGAAATAGCCGAGCAACGTCAGGCGCTTGAGGTGCGCGAACGGATTCACGCCGCCGGGCGCCGCGGGTTTGCTGCGGGTCTCGTAGGCGGTGAGTAGCGCCTCACGCTCGGCCGCAGACAATTGCAACCACGCGCGCCCATGCGCCGAGCGCGCCGCCGCCTCGATCTCCTGCAGTCCGCGCCGCAGCGCGACGCCGGCCTCGGGGGCGAAGCAATCCTCGGTCATGCGTGCGATAAAACGTCCGATGCCGACGGCGGCCGCACCCGGCGAACCCGGAGTTTCGGGCAGTATGGTGTCGCCGATCAGGTCCAGCGCCTTCTCCTCGTCGGCGCTCCAGCCGGCGGGCGCCGGCAGCGCGGCCCACGTGCGCGCGGGCAAGGCGGCCCAGACGGACGCAACGCCGGCGAGCCGGGCGGAACGGAGGAGCAGTTCGCGGCGGGTCACAGGTTTCCTTTCTTCATCTCGTCGGCCGCGTGATTGGCCGCGCGGGCGGCGAGGGCCATGAACGTGAGCGAAGGGTTCTGCACGCCGGTCGACGCCATGCTGGCGCCGTCGGTGACATAGACGTTGGGACAGGCGTGGAGCTGGTTCCAGCGGTTGAGCAGGGATTTTTTCGGATCCTTGCCCATGCGCACACCGCCCATCTCGTGGATGTCGAGCCCCGGGTTGCGCTTGTCGTCGAGCGTGCGGATCCCCTTGGCGCCGGCGGAGGTGAGCATCGCCTCACCTTCGCGCAGGAAATCCTTCACCATGCGCACATCGTCGTCGGTGTAGCCGATCGACGTCACGAGCTGCGGGATGCCCCACGGGTCCTTGTGCTCGGACGAGAGACGCACGTGGTTCTCGCGACGCGGCACGGTCTCGCCCTGCATCATCATGGAGATCCGCCATGGCCCGGGCTTCGTGATGCGCTCCTTGAAGGCGGCGCCGACGCCCGGCGTCCCCTCGCCCTGCGTCCAGCCCGGCCGGTAGGCGCTGAAGAAAACCATATAGCCACGCGGGAAATCGGTCTCCTGCCGGCGGAGATTCCGGAAATTGGGCATCATCGCCTGCGTGGGCCGCCGTCCGCGGTAGTACGCGTCGAGGAAGCCATCCATCGAGGCGGACAGGCTGCCGCGATAGTTGTGGAACGCGACGTAGCGGCCGAGCAGGCCGTGGTCGTCGCCCAGGCCCGCGGGGAAACGCGCCGAGCGGGAGTTGAGCAGGATAAGGTTGGTGTTGAGGCAGGCGGCGTTGACGAAGATCACGCGCGCATGGAACTCGGTGACCTGCCGGGTCACCGCGTCGACCACCCTCACGCCACTGGCGCGGCCCGTGGCGCCGTCGTGCAGGATGCTCTCGACGACGGAATTCGGCCGCAGCGTGAGCCGGCCGGTCCGCGCCGCCCACGGCAACGTGGCGGAAACCGAGGAAAAGTAGGCGCCGAACGGGCAACCGCGGTAGCACAGGTTGCGCGCCTGGCATTTGCCGCGGCCCTGCTCGAGGTGGATCGGCTGCGGCTCGGTGAGGTGGGCGCAGCGCCCGATGACGACCTTGCGGCCGGCGAACGCCTTCTCGATGCCGCCGCGCATGTGGCGTTCGACGGGGTTGAACTCCCACGGCGGCAGAAACTCGCCATCAGGCAGCTCCTCGAGGCCGTCGCGGTTGCCGCTGATCCCGCTGAAACGCTCGACGTGCGAATACCACGGGGCGAGGTCCTCGTAGCCGATGGGCCATTCGGCGAAACCGTCGCGCGCGGGCCCCTCGAAATCAAACCGGCTCCAACGCTGCGTCTGCCGCGCCCAGATGATGGATTTGCCGCCGACCTGGTAGCCGCGGATCCAATCGAAGGGCTTCTCCTGCTGGTACGGGTGCTCAGCGTCCTTCACGAAGAAGTGGGACGTGGCCTCGTCGAAGGCGTAGCACTTCTTCGCGATGGGATTCGCGCTGACGATCTCGTGGGTGAGACGCCCGCGGCGCGGCAGATCCCACGGGTTGGCGACCGCGGTCGGGTAATCCTTGAGGTGCTCGACGTTGCGCCCGCGCTCGAGGACCAGGGTGCGGAGGCCGCGGTCGCACAGTTCCTTCGCGGCCCAGCCGCCGCTGATGCCGGAACCGATCACGATCGCGTCGTAGGTGTGCTCGCGCGCGCCGGGGGTGGTGGGGAAACTCGCCATCGCGATGAAACGAAGCGTGTCGCGCCTCCGCCGCAAGCGCGGGTTCAACCCAACCAAGGGACCTCGCGATTCGCAGGGCGAAGGCAGTTCTCCGTTGAAAGCGCGCTCAATGGCCGCGTTCGAGGCGGTAGAGGGGCGCCTCCTCAAACATGCGCGTCGTCGGCAAGCGGCCGAGGAACTCGAGGTCGATCCCGAGCAACCGCTCCGCCCCGCAAAGGGCGGCGAACTCCTGGCTCACGAAAACCTGCCCGGCCGCGACGATCGGCAGGATGTGCTGCGCGCGAAGCAGGTGCGCGCCGAGGCAGGAAAGGCGCCCGGTCACCGGATCGGTGAAGGCGAACACCGGCCCCGCGTGCACCGCCACCCGCAGTGCGAGATCCGACGGCAGACCGAGATCCGCCCACGGTCGACGCGCCAGCGCGTCCCGCAGGTCCAGCGCGAGACGCGCGGCCGCGGCCAGCGATCCGACGACAAACTGGAACGATCCGCCGGAAACTTCCGCCGATTCCGGCATAATCCCCTGCGGGTTGACCACCCCGCCCACCACGCGCCGCACGTGCTCCACGAAGGCCGGCAGTTGAAACTCGGCGACCCGGCGGAAGTTCACCACCTCGGCGAGCACCAGCACCTTGATCTCCTGCGGCAGGGTGATTGCGGATGTCGCGGCGGCCGGCACGGTCGCCGCCGGTTCCTGCTTTGCGACCGGACCGGATGAGGCCGGGGCAGGCAGTGAAATGAGGTGCGGTTGAAAACCGCGCTCCCGCCACTCCGCCACGACGCTTGCGGTGCCTCCCTGCAACCCGACCGGCGTGCCGTCCCACAGCGCCATCGCACGCAATTCGAGGTCGAGCGACCGCGCCTGCAGCGCCGCAAGTCCCGTCAGGATCCGGTTCGCGTAAACGTGCCCCACCGGGCCTGCGCCCTCGCCGCTCCCACCACCGCCGGCGGAATTCAGGATCAGCGTGCTGTTGGCCTGGGCCAGAACCGCGTCGAACCGGCGTTCCCATCCCTCGCCGCCGTGGCGGACGCTCTGGCGGCGGAACGCGTCAACCGCACAGGGCAGGACAAGGTTCACCTTGGCGTCGCGCTCCAGCAGGCATTCGCAGAACAGCAGGTCGCCGCCGCAGGCCGCCGAGGAGTAGCCCCAGCCGGCATCGATGACTCGCAGGTGGTCGCGGATCGCCTCCCGAGCGACCGGCTCCAGTGCCGAAGTAAACCGGGGCGTCGGTCGGCCCGGAGCGTCGATCATGTGACCCGAGAAAACAGCGACCGACGGAAACCGGAAACAAACGTCGAGCCATCCGGCGGATTCGCCGTTGAACCCGAGGATTTCCCTCGCCTGCTTTCGCATCGAGGCGAGATCCCGCCAACGCCCGTGGAAAAGCTCCGCGGCGTGCTGGTAGCGGCGCGCGGCCTCCTCGGGTTCACCCAGGTGAACCAACGCCTCGGCCAGCGTGGCCACCAGCCAACCGTCGCGGGATGCCGGTGGCGAAGAAGTCGGTTGGGAACGACCGAAAACGCGGCCGAGCAATCCGCGCGCCGGCTCGGGCTCACCCAGACCGGCACGACAGATCCGTGCAACCTGCGTGGCGCATTCCCGCGCCCCTGAACGGTCACCCGCCGCCGCCAACGTGAAGGCGAGATTGATTCCGGGATAATAGCCCTGGGCGATCGCGAACGCCTCGCGGTAATACCCGCAGGCCTGCTGGATGGTCTCCTCCGCCTCTCGCCGGTCCGGCGCCCGGCGCCACATTTCCTTATGCACGCGGCCCAGCAGGCAGAGCGTCTCCTCGTCGCGCGCGGAATCCTGCAGCACCTGGGCCAGGACATTGCGCGCGGCGTCGAGCGCCCCGGTCTGGGCCAGCGCCAGGGCCAGTTGCTGCTGCAAAGTCTTGCCCCCGCCGAAGCGGGCCAGACCGTCGCGCGCGACCTCGATCGCCGTGAGCAGCTGCCCGGACGACGCCGACTCCCGCACCAGCCGTTCGTACTCCTGCACGTCCTGGGCGAGGACTTGGCTGGAGGACCCCGCGGAACTGGCGGACGGGACGGAACTCATCGCGGGCACCATGCATGCGCCGCCACTCGCTTCAATCGTGCAAATACAATTCATCACCACGGCTCTTGATTCAGCACCAGCCAGCCGCTGAATCACGGCGCCCCGCATGGACCCCCTTCTACTCCTTCTTGCCGGTGTGATCGTGGTGATCGGCAGCATCGTCTGGCTGCGCCTGCACGCGTTTCTCGCGCTGATGGCGGCGGCGATCGTGGTCGCGGCGCTAACGCCGCCGGAAAACATCGAGCGTTCGCTGCTGGCCCAGAAAAAATCCCCGGCGGAGGCGTCGGCCCGCGCGGCCGAGCCGCTCGGCACGAAGCTCGCCTCCAAGTTCGGCTCAGCCTGCGCCAACCTCGGGGTCCTCATCGCCATGGCCTCGGTGGTCGGCGGCTGCCTGCTCCACAGCGGCGGCGCCGAACGCATCGTGCGTTCCGCCCTCAACACCTTCGGGGAGCGCCGCGCACCGATCGTGCTCGGGCTCAGCGGACTCATCCTTGGAGTGCCGGTTTTCTTCGACACGGTCTTTCTTCTGCTCATCCCGCTCGCGCGGGCGCTGGCGGCGCGAACCGGCCGCGACTACCTGCTCTACGTCCTCGCGATCGCGGTCGGCACCACGATGACCCACTCCCTCGTACCGCCGACCCCCGGCCCGCTTTTCGCGGCCACGGCGCTGAAGGTCGACATCGGCGTGATGATCCTCGCGGGCCTGGTCCTCAGCACCCTCACCGCTTCCTGCGGGCTGGTTTACGCCTGGTGGGCCAACCGGCGCTGGCCCACCCCGCTGCGGGCGGTTTCCGGCGAGGCTGCGCACATGCTCTCGCCCGCCTCCGGCCTGCGGGATGACCAACTCCCTTCACTCGCTCTGTCCCTTGCCCCGATCGTCCTGCCCGTTGTGCTCATCTCCGGTGAAACTTTCAGCGATCTCGGTCTTCTGCCGGCCGGTCTTACGCGCGCGCTCGCCGTGGTCGGCCATCCCAACATCGCCCTCACCCTCTCCGCCGCGGTTGCGCTCCTCACCTTGGCCCTGCGTCCCGATATGGACGCCGCGAAGCTGCGGCAACACGTGCAGGCCGCGCTCGCCGATGCCGGCACGATCATCCTCATCACCGCAGCCGGCGGTGTTTTCGGCGGCTGCCTGCAGGAGACCGGGGTCGGCGAGCGTATCCGCGAATTCGCGGTCACCTACCGCATCGGCGTGCTCCCCCTCGCCTTCGTGCTCACCGCGCTCGTCCGCATCGCGCAGGGTTCCGCCACCGTGGCGATGGTGACGAGCGTCGGGATTGTCAGTTCCGTCGCGTCGCCCGAGACGCTCGGGTTCCACCCCGTTTACCTCGCGCTCACCATCGGCTGCGCGTCCAAGCTCGTGCCGTGGATGAACGACAGCGGCTTCTGGGTGCTTTCCCGCACCTCAGGCCTGACCGAACGCGAAACGCTGCGCACCATGTCGGTGATGTTCGCGCTGATGGGCGTGATCGGGTTCCTGATCATCCTCGTCGCGGTCCGGCTGTTCCCGCTCGTCTGAACGCCGCATTCTGACGGGGCGGCCAAGACGAATTGGTGGACCAGATCGGGATCAAACCGACGACCTCATCGTTGCGAACGATGCGCTCTATCAACTGAGCTACTGGCCCAAAAAAAGGAGCGGGAGGTTGGGGAAAACGAATGCTCCAAGTAAACATCAATTTTGCGCGCCGCCTTTTCCGCATCCGAACTTGCCGGTGCCGGCGCCGTCTGGTCCGCTCGCGAAACTTTCCCGCCATGAGCAAAGCTCCCGAACACACCCGCAGACACTCCTCCGTCGTCGTCGACGGCCCCAGCCGCGCCGGCGCGCGCTCCATGCTCAGGCCCGTCGGATTCACCGATGAGGATTTCAAGAAGCCCGTGGTCGGTATCGCCTCGCTCTGGAGCATGGTCAC
>JBEGJD010000370.1:0-2915 GCA_041184765.1 Verrucomicrobiota bacterium
ACGATCAGTTCCGAGATTCCCAAGGGCGTGGTCTCGCTCTACTGGCCCACGACCGACGCCTCCGACATCCGCCGTACCCGCCGCCTCACGATGCTCGCGAGCGTCTTCAGCGACCGGCTGCGCGTGAAGATCCGGGAGGAGATGGGCGGCACCTACAGCCCGCGCGCGGGGAGCAGCACGAGCGATACCTTCACGGGCTACGGTTACATCACCTCGAGTATCGACGTCGACCCCGCCACCGCCGCGAAGGTCCGTGAGGCGGTGGTTGACCTCGCGGATGACCTCGCGCGCAACGGCGTCACCACCGAGGAACTGGAGCGCGCCCGTCTCCCGGCCCGCACCTCCACCCGCGAGTCTCTGCGCACCAACTCCTACTGGCTCCAGTCCGTCCTCGCCCGCGCGCAGGAGAAGCCCGAGGTCCTGGATTGGGCGCGCTCGCGCTCGGCCGATATTGAGGCGATCACCGCCGCCGAACTCAGCGCGCTCGCCAAGCAGTACCTCGGCCGCGACCGCGTGAGCCGCGTCACCGTGCTGCCGAAGTCCTGACCGAGGGATTGCCTCGCGGCGCCGCCTCGCCGTGGCTTGCGCCGCCGTGATCACGCGACTCCTCCCGACTGCCCTCCTGCTGGCGGCTTTGTTCGTCCTGGCGGGTTGCGGAACCGGTCCAGCCGGGGGTGGCGCGCCGCGCGACGCCTTCGTGCTGCTTTCCGGAGGCGGGACGCCGCTGTCGAACAATTACTCCCAATACCTTCAGGCGAAGGCGTTCGCCACGTACTTCGAGCGGCGTCACGCCGACCGTCCGCATTGGGTGTTCTTCGGTGTCGGCAATCGCGAGGGCGAGGCTCCGGTCCTCGCCGATGTCCGCCGGCAGGTGCGCCGCGACGGTCGTCTCGTCGAATCGTGGCTGCCCGGTCCGTTGAAAAACAATCGTCCGGCCACACGCGCGAGTTTCCTCGGCGCGTTGCGCGATGAGATCCTGCCGGTCGTGCGGGGCGGCGGTACCCTCTATCTCTTCATCGGCGACCACGGTACTGAGTCGCGCGGCGACAACCCCGAGAGCCTGATCACGATGTGGCAGCTGCGGCGCGGGGAGGGGCGTGATTCCTGGTCCACCGACAACGCGGAAACCCTCGGCGTCGCCGAATTGCGGCGCGTGCTGGCCGACGGCATCGGTCGCGGCCGGGTGGTCTTCGTGATGACGCAGTGCCACTCGGGTGGATTCCACGAGCTGGGTGTTCCCCGAGAGGTCGCGCCACCCGCCGAATGGTTCTCCCGCCGTCCCGCGTGGCTCCGGGCCGCCGCCGCCCAGCCGGCCCTCGCCGCCGCGGGTTTCACCGCGACCGACCAGGCATCGCCCGCCGCCGGTTGCGACCCGGCGCCCGATCCCGACTCCTGGGCCGGCTACGAGCGCTACGTTCCTGAGGCGCTTCTGGGCTACGATCTATTCACCCTTGCCGAGACGGGTCCGGGTCGCCGGTCGCTCGCCGAGGCCCACGAGGCCGCCACGCTTGTGGACGCCACGATCGATAAGCCCCGCGCCACCTCGGAGTACTATCTCGAAACGTGGGCGCGCGCCATCGAGCGCATCGCGGAGGATCCGGAGCTCACGCCCCGTGCCGCGGCCGCTGTCACGGCGTACCGTTGGGCGGTCGACACCGGCCGGATCACCGCGAAGTCACCCGCCCTGCGCGAACGCGAGGAACAGTACGCCCGCTTCACGCGGCGCATCACCGAGCAGGCTCCTTCCGCCGGCCCAAGGCTTCTCGCCGCGACGCGGGCCGCACTCGAGGGCGACGTCCCCGCCAGTGAGAGGCGGGGAGGCGGTGGCCGTTCCCGCGGCGCCCCCGATGAAATGCGGCGCGCTTGGAATGAAGTGGTGCGCCCGGCTTGGAAGAAGGCGGTGCTCGCCGGCGAGATCGACGGGCTGACCGGGGCCGCGCTCACCTTCGAAAAGCGTCTGCTCGACCTCGAGGACCAAGGGCGGAATTTCATGACTACCCGCGGCGGCGATCCTCTGCTGAACGAGATGTACTGGCGCTCGGGCTACGCTCATCCCGCCCGCCTTGATGTCGCGAAGGCCGAGGCGGTGACGTACTGGGGCGCGACGCGCCGCGATAAGGTCGGCGCGTGGGCGCACGCCTCGGGCGAGGCCGCCGTGCGCGAGGCGGCGGTCCGCATGCGTCTGCCCGGCGGACCGCGCGCGCCGTCTCGCGCCACGCCCGCCTCCGAGTCGCGCGCGCCGGCCGACGACCTAGACCAGCGCACGGCGGCGGCCCGGATCCTTTTCTACCGCCGCGTGCTCGCGGCGTGGGAATTCCTCGAGACGATGAACCACGCCTCGGCGCTGGAGCGGCTTCGGGAGCTCACCGCGCTCGAGCGTACACCGCTGCCCTGAGGCCTGCCCTTGGTCGGCCAGAAACGAGGAGTTCAGGAAGATCCGAGGGCGTCCGCCTCAGGCGGGTAGACGCCTCCTGCTAAGTCCGAACGATTTTGTCGCGAAATTGGTCCGGTGTAGCCGCGGCTACCAGCCGCGGACATTACCGACACAAAGTCGGCCGAAGGCCTCGCCGAACTCACTGTATCCCCGCAGCACGCGCCGGCTTCGGCTCAAGCCAGAAACCGTCGCCACGCCATGCCGCCGAGCGAGATGAGCAGGCCGATGCGGATGGCGCCCTCGAACGTGAGGATGACGAGCACGCGCTTCAGCGGGCAACCACGGCGCAGGGAAAAACCGAGCATGCTCACCAGCAACAACCCCGCGCCGTGCACGCGGCAGAACGGCGGCACGAGCAGCAGCATCATCCAGATCCAGTAAAGCACCAGCATTGCGCTCCAGCAGAAGGCCGTGGCTTCACCCAGACCTAGAGCGCGCGGATCCACGCCTCGCGCGATCTGTTTCACCCCTAGGTAGCGCT
>JBEGJD010000371.1:0-9090 GCA_041184765.1 Verrucomicrobiota bacterium
CCCTTTTCGCGGGCCAGACGGAACGAGGCGGCAACGACAATTGGGGCGGAGGCTCATCGCTCGCAGCCGCGTTCAATCAGGTCGGCGCCTTCCCCCTCGCCGCCGATTCGCGCGACGCCGCGCTCCTCGTCACTCTCGAGCCGGGGAATTACACGGTGCAGGTTGCCGGAGTGGGCGGCACGACCGGCGTCGCCCTGATCGAGGTTTACGAGATGCCGTGAGCCCTCCCTTGCGGCATTCCGAACGGACAAGTCGTGCTTGAAGCCGTTCTTTGGTCGCGTTTCGGTGCCGTGCCGATGCCCCGCTTTCACCCCGCCGCGGCGCCGCTGATCGCCGCCCTGCTGCTCACCGCGGCCGCCCACGCCGGCAACTACACGAACAACTTCAATTCGATCGCTCCCGACGGCCCGTCGGGTACGGTCAACGTGGCGCTCAACCTCGGCGGGGGACTGCTCAATGGGAGCGCCGCCAATGCCACCGTCATCTCATCCCGGAAGGACGCCAACGGCACCGGCTCCGTCAACGTCGCCGCCGTGAAGTCCGGCGTCGGCTCCGGCGGCGCCACCGCGCTGCGGCTCGCCGACCGCGCAACCACCAGCGCCAACGCCGCCCTGCTGCTGCCGGTCATCGATGCGCGGGACCCCGTCATGGAGTTCACCGTGAGCCTGCGGCTGCTGCTGGATCGCCCGGCGGGCGCGACCCCGGCCGACGCGTTCAGCATCAGCTTCGGTCCGCAATTGAACGGCACCGGCGGGGCGAACGGACACAGCACCGCGTACGGCATCGTGGTGAATTTCGACACCTACCAGAACTCCACCAGTGACCCGCGCAGCATCGAGGTGTTCTCCGACGGCCGCAGCGTCGGCAACTTCCTCGCGACCGGGCTGCCCGGCGGCAATTTCACGTTCGACCAGACCTTCCGCGCCGTGGAACTGCGCTGGGACCGCGTCAACGGCCTGAGCCTGACCTATGACGGCATCGCCATCTTCACCCGCCTGCCGACACCGGGATTCGTGCCCGGACCGGGCTACAGCTTCGCGTTCAACGCCTCCACCGGAGGCCTCACCCAGGACGTCTTCATCGACGACCTGTCGGTGACCACGGTGGCGCCTCCCCGCCAACCGCCGGTCACCGGACGCGTCGTGATCGAGGAGATCATGGCCGACAACGCGACGGGCCTGGAGGACGAGGACCTCGATCATCCCGATTGGATCGACCTCTACAACGGCACCGCGTCACCGGTCAGCCTCGCCGGCTGGCGCCTGGAATACGTCCCATCTCCCATGCCGGGCGCGACGGCACCGGCCGCGGTCACCTACCAGCTCCCCGGCGTCACCCTGCCCGCCTACGGCCATCAGATCATCTTCGCCTCCGGGAAAAACCGTTTCACCAACGTGCGACCGCATGCCTCGTTTCGGCTGCTAAAGGAAGGCGGAACCCTCACCCTCGTCCGGCCGGACGGCACCACGGTCGAGCACTCGCTGACCTACGGTCCGCAGCAGGAGGATGTCTCCTTCGGGGGTGTGGGTACGAGCCAGGCCCCGGGCTTTCTGGAAACCGCCACCCCCGGTTCCGACAACGACGGCCGCCATGCCGCCGGACGCCGCGTGTCGCCGCCGGCATTTTTCCGCGCCGACTCTTCGCCGCCAACCGAACAACCCAGCGCCGTCATCACCGCCGCGCTCTCCCTCGGGTTGCGTCTGCCCGCCGACGCACCGCCCGGATCCGAGATCCGCTACACGCTCAATTCTTTCGAACCCGACGAGAACTCGCCCGTTTACTCCGCGCCCCTCGCGATAACTGCCGGCGCCTGCGTGAAGGCCCGCGTTTTCGCCCCCGGGCACCTCCCTTCGCGCACGGGCAACCGATCGTTCATCTGGCTTTCCAGCTCGGCCGACACCAGCGCGACCAGCCTCGTCAACGTCGCCTCCAACTACAACGCCTCCGGCCGGGCGTTCTCAAGCAACCTGCCGATCCTGGTCCTCGACAGTTACACGCGGAACGTCGACGAACTGACCAATCCCTTCGGCCTGCGCCCCTATCGTTTCACCCAGGTCGCCGTCTATGACGTGAAGGCGGAGTCCGGGCGCGCCAGTCTCGCCAATTCCCCGGACCAGATGCTGCGGGCCGGCACCCACGTGCGCGGACAAAGCTCGTCCGGCCAGGCCGAGCGGCCTTACGCGCTGGAGTTCTGGAAGGAGGACAACGACGACGACCGCGACGAACCGCTGCTCGGCATGCCGAGCCACAGCGATTGGGTGCTGCAGACCCTCACCCTCGATAAGTCGCTCCTCCGGAACTATGTCATGCAGCAGGCGATGCTGGACGCCAACGGCCCCGGATCAGGCGTCCGCTGCCGCTACGTCGAGGTGTTCTTCAACCAGGGCAACGGCACCGTGGACTACGGCGATTACCGCGGCGTGTACCTCCTGATGGAGAAAGTCTCGCGCGGAAAGGAACGCGTCGATGTCGCCAAGCTCAACGACAGCATGAGCGACCCGGCGCTCATTAGCGGCGGCTTCATCTTCAAGAACGACAAGACCCCGTACGAGCGCCGCATCAACGCCGCCTCCAACCCCGCGGTGCCCGGATCCAGCCGCGACTACGACATCTACGACCCCGAGCCGGTCACCGACGTGCAGGCGAACGCGCTCGTGGCGTGGCTCAATCGCATGACCGCCGCACTGGCCTCCGCCGACTTCAAGGACCCCGCGAGCTCCAACTACCACGGCCGGTGGCTGGACACCGGCAGCTTTATCGATCGCACGCTCTGGCTGGAGCTCTGCAAGGAGGTCGACGCCTACACCTTCAGCTATTATTTCTCCAAGGACCGCGGGGGGCCGCTCAAGGCCTTCCCGCTCTGGGACGTCGACCGCAGCCTCGGCAACGCGAACTACGCCTACTCCGGTTCCACCACGGGAATGAAGTGGTGGGTGGCCGGATCCAACTACACCTATTACACCCGCCTGCAGCAGGACCCCGAGTTCGTCGACCGCTACTGGAACCGCTGGACCGCGCTGCGCCGCAGCCACTTCTCGCGCGAGAAACTCTTCGCGCGGATCGAGGCGGTCTACGCGCTGCTCACCGACGGCAGCCGCGCCGACATCGTGAGCACCACGACTGCCGCCACGATGGCCGTGCAGGTTCCCGCCGCCCGGCATTACCGCAAGTACCCGATCCTCGGCACCGTGAGCCTCCTGCAGGGTCAGGGCGGGCAGGCGAATCGCACCACGTGGCGCCAGGAGGTCGACGCGGTCAAATCGTGGCTCGCCGAACGTCTCGATTGGATGGATGGCGCCCCGCAGGCGGCCGACCCCAACACGCTCGTGGAGCGCCTGCGCCCCGTGGAACCCGTGGCCGCCTCAACCGGCGAACCTTCCTACGGTGGAATCACTCCTTCCGCCCACCGCCTGCGGCTCAACAACCCCAACCCGCGCGGTGGCGTCACCTACTTCACCATCGACGGACCCGACCCGCGCCAACCGGGCGGTGCGCTCGACCCTTCCGCGCAGGTCGCCTCCGCCGGCACCGTCTCGGCCGCCACCTACCTGTCCTCGGGCCAATCGTGGAAGTGGTCGCTGCCCTCCGCCGCGCCGGCGGCCGATGGCGCCGGCCTCGCGTGGACCGCCCCAGCCTACGCCGACGCGACGTGGAACTCCGGCGCGGCGCCCCTCGGTTACGGTGAGACCAACGGACTCGCGACCAACATGTCGCCCGTGGCGCCGAATTACACCGCCGCCTACAGCGAGCCGGGACCCGCCTATTTCCGCACCACGTTCACCGCCGCCGGAGTGGCCGCGCTCGCCTCCGCCCAGCTCGAGATCCTCGCCGACGACGGCGCCGTGGTCTACCTCAACGGCGTCGAGGCCGCACGGATCAACCTGCCGCTCGCGCCCACCCCGGTGACCTACGGGCAGGAGGCGCTCGGTCCGATCGACCCGGGCAACAATTACGGACCGATCGAGACGCTCTTCGTGCGTGTGCCGATCGACCCGAAGCTGCTGCGCGAGGGCGAGAACACCGTCGCCGTCGAGGTGCACCAGGCTGCCTACGAGTACCCGCCCAACGCGGGAAATCCTTACCCGAGGAACGATTTTTCCGACCTACGGTTCGACCTGCGCGTAGTCGGCCTCACCGCGTCCGCGCCCGGCGCGATCATCACGCTGCCGGCCAGCGGCACCCGCACCCTTCGCGCACGGGTGCTCGACGGCACCACTTGGTCCCCGCTCACCGAGGCCACCTACGTCATGGACGCCGCGCCCGCCGGACCTTCGAACCTCGTCGTCAGCGAGTTCCACTACCACCCGCCCGATCCGACGCCCGACGAGGTCGCCCGGGGATTCAACAGCGGCAACGACTTTGAATTCATCGAGCTCATGAACATCTCGCGCACCCAGACCGTTGATCTGACCGGCGTGAAACTTGAGGACGCCGTCGCGTTCGACTTCAGCGCGGTGCCCCCCGCCTTGCGGCTCCTCCCGCCGGGCGGCCGGATTGTGGTCGTCGAAAACACCGCCGCCTTCGCCGCCCGGCTCGAGCCGGGTGTGCTTCCCGTGGTCGCGGGTGCATTCGCCGGCAACCTCTCCAACGGCGGCGAGCAGATCATAGTCCGCGGTGCCGACGGGGCCATCATCCGCCGCTTCACCTACAGCGATTCGTTTCCTTGGCCCGAGGAAGCCGATGGTTCCGGCGCGAGCCTTGTGCTCACAAACCCGGCCGCCAACCCCGACCACAATCTCGCCAGCAGCTGGCACGCCCGCAGCCCGCGGGCGATCGCCGCGGCCAAAACGATCCCGCCCGCCCCGCAGATTTCCGCGCAACCCTCCGGGCGGTCGGTGCTGCTCGGGGCGGAAGTGACGCTCGCCGTCGGCGTTCCGGGCACCGCGCCGCTCTGGTACCAATGGCTGAAGGACGGCGTGCCCCTCGAGGGCGCCACCAAGGCGACGCTCGCCCTCGGAGCCGTCACTCCGTCATCTCCCGGCGCGTACACGGTCGTGGTGGGTAACGAGGGCGGGACCATCACCAGCCAGGCGGCCCGCGTCACGGTGTCATCGGCCAGTTCCCTCAACAATCTGTCCGTCCGGACCAATCTCGCCACGGGCCAGACCCTGACGCTCGGCGCGGTGGTCGGGGGCGGCTCCCGCACCGTGCTCATCCGTGCCGCCGGGCCCGTGCTATCCGCGTTCGGACTTGCGGGTATGGCCGACCCGCGGCTCGACCTTTTCCTGCCGGGTGCGACGACCGCCACCGCCGCGAACGATGACTGGCCGTCCGCGCTGGCCCCTGCGTTTTCCGCCGCCGGCGCCTTCCCCTTTCCGACCGGTTCCAGGGACGCGGCGCTCAGCCAATCGGTCAGCGGGCCCTTCACCGTCCGCGCCGGTGGCCCGGCCGCGGGCATCGTGCTCGTCGAGGCCTACGACACCGGCGGAACCGCCGGAGCCCGGCTGATCAACGTCTCCGCCCGCAACCGCGTCGGCACCGGCGATGACATCCTGATCGCGGGGATATCAGTCACCGGCACCGGGGCAAAGCAGGTGTTGATCCGCGCGGTGGGCCCCACCCTCGCGGCGTTCGGCGTGACCGGATTCCTCGCCGATCCGACCGTGCGGGTGCTGGACGCGAAAGGAGCGAGCGTCGGCGTGAACGACAACTGGGCGGCCGCCCTCGCGCCGACGTTTGTGCAAGTGGGCGCATTCCCTCTGAATAACGGCAGCCGCGACGCCGCCCTGCTTGTGACCGTGCCCGCCGGGGCCACCTATACCATCCAGGTTTCCGGCGTGAACAACGGTACCGGCGAGGCCCTCGTGGAGGTTTACGAGGTATTCTGAACCGGCCCGACCGCGCCGAGGCATCCGGCGCTGCCGTGCGGCCGTACTCTTTGGATGCGCTGTGCTACCGTACTGCTCCTGCTGCTTCTTCCCAACCTCACCGCCGCCATGGCTACCGAACAGGCCTTCCCCGCCACCGCCAGCGGCGTGAGCGAGCTCAAGACGCTGCCCGCCGGCGTCCTCCTGAAGTCCGCCGGATCCGGCGAGTACTTCGAAAGCGCCAACAACCTCTTCATGCCGCTTTTCCGCTACATTTCGCGGCACGACATCGCGATGACCGTGCCGGTGGAGGCCCGCATCCGCGACGCGGCGATGTACTTCTGGGTCGCGGAAAGCCAGCACGCGAAGGTCACGGGCAACGAGGGCGCTGTGGTGGTCGAGAAAATACCGGAGCGCCGCGTAGCCAGCCGCGGGGCGCGCGGCTCCTATTCCCGCTCCAATTTCGAGCGCACGCGTGACGAACTGCTGGCCTGGCTCGCCACCCGGACGGATGTGGAGGCCGCCGGCGAACCGGTCGCGGTCTTCTGGAGCGGTGCCTTCACCCCGTGGTTCATCAAGCGCTACGAGGTGCACGTGCCGGTGCGGCTTCGCTCCAAGGCCACCTGAACGCCGATCGTCAGCGACATTCAACAAGCAAGCCTCGAAATGCCCGCACGGGCGATTTCAAGACCAGGAGCTGCTCAAGTCCGGCGCCGGCGCCGCAACCAGACCGCCCCCGCCGCGGCTCCGCTTAACAACATAACCCAGGTCGACGGCTCGGGCACCGCGGCCGGGTTGTAGTTCAAAACCAGCGAGCTGCCGAGGGAGTCCGCAACCAACCCGACGTTGAATTTGTAGTCGGGCGCGAGGGTCGCGAAGACGGACGAATCGACCACAAAAGCTCCGGGCGTGAAACCGGTGATCGAGGACGCGGAAAGGATGGGCCAAACGTACGCCTGCGCGGGATCGAATCCGGCGATCACGCCGTTCAGCAGTCCGAGCGAGCCGACCGTGGCCATCTGCACGGTGAAAGGAGACGCGGCGGAGGCGCCGATGGACACCGCTCCATTGACTGCGATGCGATCCCACTCGCCGCCTGAGACCGTGGCGTCGCCAACCTTCCAACGGTAGGCACCCCCACCCATCAGCGAGAGCGCCACATCGGAGGTGGTGGGAGCAACGAAGTTGAACGTACCCACCAATTCGAAGCCCGGCTGCAGATTGATACCCGTCCCCACGCTCAGGGCGGTGGCTGTGGATACGGTCCCCTCTCCCGCCAGGGTGCCGGAGCTCAACGTGAGCGGGTTCGCCAGCGTTACTCCACTCACCAGGGAAAGCCGTCCGCCTTCCAGAGCGACAGAGCTCTGGCCGAACGCCGCGTCGTCCGCCGCGATGAGATCGATGCCCGGGCGGATCCGCGTCGTGCCCGTGTAGGTGCTTTGACCCGCCAGGCGCAATTGCGGGACCGTCGTGTTCGCGCCGACCACGCCGGAAAACACGAGTTGTAACGCACCCCCCGATGCCACGGGAGCGAACGTTCCGGCGAAAACCGCAGGCGGATCGTAGGCGGTCGTCGAACCGGTCGTGGCCGTCGCGGAAGCGACCGGATTGATCGTCAGCGTCTTCCCAGCGGCCACCTCAATCCGCGCCAGCGGGGAGTCCGCGTAAAGATTAGTCACCGTGAACGAGTCGAGGAGCCGGACCGTGCCCGAGGAACCGCTGACGAACGAGACGTAACCGAGCGGTGACGAAGGAGCGGCACCAAGAACCAAGGTTCCCTGATCCATCGACACGCCGGTGAAGGAGTTCACACCGGTCAAGTTGACGGTGCCGGCCCCCGTCTTGCTGACACCGCCGGTTCCGGAAATCGCCCCGGTCAACGTGAAGGACTTGTCACCCACTAGGGAGAGATTGGCACCGGAGAGCGTCACCGGGTTGGCGACCGACAATCCCTCCACCGCCGAACCGAGCATCGGCACGATCGGAATCCCACCGGTGTTGCCCAGCGGCTTCGAGATCGTGAGCGTCCCGGTGCCAAGCGCGTTGGCGTTTCCGAGGAGCAGCAACCCGGAAAGGAGACTGGTTCCACTGGTGTACGTGTTATTTCCAGAAAGCGTGACGGTGGAAATCGACGACGGGTTTATGGGGTTGGCGTGGAAAGCGACGTTCGAGCTGTCGCCGATCTTGACGGACCCACCCGCCAATAGGGATGCGACGGTGAGCTGGCCGCCCTTGTAGGCGCCAAAACGATAAACCGGATCATCAGGGCGAAGGGTGATCGTTCCGCTCAAGGTCGCCTGCGACGCGGTGCCCAGGAGCACGTTGGCAGCGGCAAAGCCCGAGGTGTTTTGAAGCTTCGTGAGATCGATGGAACCCGCGATTGCCGACACCGTTCCGCCCGGCGCCGTGTCGAAACCAACCATCACCGAGGAAGTGCCGATGGCGAGTCGCCCAAGAATGGCATCCGTGACGGTTTCAGAGCCGATGTAGCCGCCGTTCCTGACGGTGAAGGACCCCACAGCCGGCATCGTGCCCGGCGCGAAGATAAGCGCCGAGCCGATCACCTCGCCGCCACCAGTGAAGGTGTTAACGCCAGAGTTCAGCCTCAAGGTGAGCGGTAAGGCACCCGAGGAAGTGGTGGGCGACGACACGGAAAGCGTGCTGCCTCCCGGCGCTTTATCGATCAGGGCGGAACTTACTTCCAGCCAGCCTCCTCCACCTCCGAAGGAGTAGGTGTTGATCGCCGGTATGATGGAGCCGGACAACCGGGCGGTCGAGGTGGAGCCGATGGTCACCGATGATGCGAAGCCGCTCAGGTCGATCTGATCGGAAAAAAGATTCGGCGTAACTTCCGCGGGATTGAGGGCGAGTTTGCCGTTGATAAGGGTGTCCATTCCAATGGTCCCCGACGTGGCCATGCGGTCGAATCGGGTGAGGAAGTCCCCGGCGAAGGACGCGGCGCCATTGCCGGAAGCAAATCCCGTGTAGCCATCGTACCCCGGCGCCAGCACCGCACCCGCCGGGATCGCGGCAGTCGTGGCGAAGACGATCCGTCCCGAATAGTTCGAGACCCCGCCCGTGAAGGTGTTGGCGCCGCCCGCCGGATTCACGACGAGGGTGCCGCCGCTGCCGTAGCTCATACCCAACGATCCAGGCCCCGAGATCTGCCCGGTGAGGTAGAGCGGCTGGGAGCCCACATAGAACTCCACTGAGGAACTCAGCGTCAGCGGCCCCGCCAACGTGAGCGACCCTGTACCGTAGATCGAGAAGCGGTTGGAGCTGC
>JBEGJD010000372.1:0-9634 GCA_041184765.1 Verrucomicrobiota bacterium
GTGGGGACACGTACCTTCAGCTCGATCCCGCGCTCGGGCTCTTCAACAAGTTCGGCGTCGAAGGGCCGGCGCGACCCGGCAGTTTCTTCCGCAGCCGCGCGGCCGCGGAGGTGCGCAACCATCTCGTGTTCGTCCACTCGGGCCGCGGCAACCACTACTACCTCGGCGACCGCAACCGCATCGCGATCTTCCAGCCCGAGGCGGATCTGTACACCGACCGGCAGGACATGACGGGAATCGGTCGCTTCCTGCTGCTGCGCGTGGAGCGGCCCGATGAGGAGTTCTTCCTGAGGATCGCGGCCACCAAGACCTTCATGGGCGCCGGCCACACCGCGTGGTCACCGGGGGCGCGGGTCCTGGCGACCCGGGACGTGCCGCTCCAGTTTAAGGGCAGCGGAGCCGTGAACCGCATCGTTGGCCCGATCCGGCCCGTGATCCTGGACGGCGCGGCATATGTCGCGATCGACTTCAACGAGCAGCCGGCCCAGTTCCCCTCGCCCCGCGCGGGCCTCCAGGCGCTGTACAACACCGTGGTGCCCCTCGACTCGCGGAAACTCGTCGCCTACGCCCGGGACATCTCCGTCGTCTCGCGCGCGGAGTTGGCGGCGCTGCGGCGCCCGGCGGTGTTGCGAAACTTTCCCGACGACCTCGTTTTCGCGCGCGGCCTCGAGTACGCCGGGATTTACGAGGACGCGTGGCTGTCGCCCGAAAGCGCGTTCACCCTCGCGGCCGGACGGGCCGGCGGCCTGGTGCGCGTGCGCGGCGAAGTGCCGGAGTTGCCCGGATCGGGCCTCGGCTCCGGCACGCTGCAGGCCCGCCTGAACGGACGTGAGTTCACGCTGCCGGCGCCCGCCGGGGAATTCGACTGGCTGCTGCCACTGCCGGAACCGGGCGATGCCTCGCGACTGGAACTGCGTTTCAGCGCGACGACCAAGCTAACCGGTGGCGACGGACGTCCGATTGGCGGTAAGCTCCGCTCCATCGAGGTGCTGCCCGCCCTGCCGCAAAAGGAAATGAACTTCGCCGCTGTCACCGGCCAGCCGCGGCTGCCGTCGGAAGGAATCGATGCGGACGGTTGGATGCAGCGCGCCGCACGCCTACACCTGCCGGGTGGCGAAAGACGCGTGCTCACGCTGAAGGTGGAGTTTCCGGATTGGAGCGGACGGAAGACGGGTTCCCTGGGCACCGGCGTCAGCGGCGCGCCGGGCACCGCCACGCACACACTCACGGCCGGACAATATGCGATGATCGAGATCGCCCTCCCCGCCTCGTCCGGGCTCCAGACCGTGGAAATCTCCGGAGCGGACGACTTCCCGCTCCCCGCGCCGGACGGTCGGCGCCGTACCGGCCGCCTCGTCTCCGCTCAGCTGATACCCGCCGCACCATGAGCACGCCCTCCCTGCTCGTCATCAAGGCCGACACGCTGGGCGACCTCGTGCTGTTCACCCCCGCGATCCGGGCACTCCGCGCGCATCTGCCCGGAGCGCGGATCGGCGTCGTCGTGCGCGACGCGTACCTCGACCTCGGCCCGCTGATCGAGCCCGGCGTTGAATGGATTGGAACCTCGCTGGATCCCTTCACGGAAGGGCCCGCCGTCCGCCGGGACGAACTCGCGCGCGTCCGCGCCGCGGCCGCCGGGATCAGCCCCCGTCTCGTGATCGCGGCGAGCTCGCGGCGGAACTGGCTGGAGACCGTGCTCGCGGCCGACGCGAGGGAAGCCCGACGCGTGGCATTCGGCAGCGCGGACGATGCGTTCTTCGCGACGCAGCTACGGGTGGCGCTGGGCTTGGATGCGACCGGATTATTCGAGGAAGTCGCGCCCGCACCGGCCGACGAACCCGATTGGCGACGCAATCTGCGCCTCGCCTCGGCGGTGCTGGGTCGCGCGACGGAAGCCGCGGCGCCGGCGCTCGCGCCCGGCGAACGCGGCCAGACGGAGATTCTGGCGCGGCTCGGGCTGCAGCCGGGCCGCTACGCGGTGTGCGCGCCCGCCGGCTTCGCCAACGTGCGGCTGAAAACCTGGCCGGCGGAGCGCTTCGCCGCGGTGATCGAGGCCATCCGCAAAAGCCATGGATTACCGACCCTGCTGATCGGCTCGAAGGCGGAGGGCGCCCACTTGGAGGCGATCCCGGGCGCCGCCGCGGTCTGGACGGGCGGCGCGGGAGACCTGCCCCTCCTCGCCGGCCTCCTGTCGCGCTCCGCGGTTTACTTCGGCAACGACACCGGGGCGATGCATCTGGCCGCGGCGACGGGCGTACCAGTCGTGGGAGTTTTCGGCGGCGGCACCTGGCCGCGTTTCCTTCCGGCCGCGCGCGGCGGCTCGGCGGTGGTCCATCCGTTGCCCTGCTTCGGGTGCGGCTGGGACTGCGCGTTCGAAACGGCGCATTGCCTCGACCGCATTGAGGCCGGGGACGTGACCGCGGCCGTGGCCCGGGCGCTGAGCGGCGCGGACTTCGACACCCGAGTCGTCGACCGGATGGACGCCGGAACGCGGACCCTCGTCGCCGACGCGTCATCTCGCCACCGCGCCGCGCAAGCGGCACATTTGGAGCGGCAGCGGAAACTGGAGGAGCTCACCCAACTCGACCGGGAGAAGGACCGGGAGATCCTCGCGCAACACGAGGGCATCCTCGACAAAGAGCGCGAGATCGCGGCGTTGAAGACCGTCTGCGACGAGCGGGAGAAGACGATCTTCATCCTCGACGGCCACGTGCGCCACTTCCAGGCCGAGAACGGCCAGCTGAAGGCGCGGCTGGAGGTGGTCGAGAAAACCCTCGCCGCGCTACCGGCGGAGGCGGGGCGTTCGGCGGCCGCGATCGCGGACCAGCTGGTGCATATCCGTAATCTCGAGGCCCTGCGGATCGCCCACGAGGCGGAATTGGCCGAGCTGCGCCGCCTGCAGGCAAACCTGACCGCCGGGCTCCAGACTCTCGAGGCGGCGAAGCATTACGGACGCCTGCTAGCGGAGAAGGAGGCGGTGATCCGGGGCCTGAGCACCGGCGTGGCGGAGCGGGACCGCGTGATTGCGGAACTCGCGGCGGAATCGAGCCACTCGCTCGCGGAACTGCGCCGGCTTTGGCTGGCGCTCAAGCTGCGGTGGCGCGAGAGCGTGGCGCGGCCGTTCGAGGAGTTCGCCTTCCGGCGCCTCGTCGAGGATCAGCCGATGCAGATCGGCGTCCTGCGCCACCATGATCCGCGTCCGCTGGTCTGGGACCGGGAGCTCGCGCGCCGCGCCGGCCCCGGCGCGGGCGGTCCGCGGATCGCGATGGTGACGCCTAGTTTCGGCCAACGGGACTTCCTCGGGCGAACACTCCGCAGCGTGCTAGACCAGGCGTATCCACACCTCCTATACGTCGTTCAGGACGGCGGCTCTACTGACGGCAGCGTGGACGTGATCCGCCAGCACGCGGAACGTCTGCACGCCTGGGTCTCGGAAAAAGACGCCGGTCAGGCGGATGCGATCCGCCGCGGCTTCGCGCGGGTGGAGGGTGAGCTGGGGCCCGACGACGCGATGGCGTGGCTAAACTCCGACGACCTGCTGGCACCCGGCGCGCTCGGTTTCGTGGGCCGGTATTTCGCGGAGCACCCGGAGGTCGACGTGATCTACGGCCACCGGATAATCATCGACGAGAACGACGGCGAGGTGGGCCGCTGGGTGATGCCGCACCACGACCCCGAGACCCTGGAGTGGATCGACTACGTGCCGCAGGAGACCCTGTTCTGGCGCAAGCGCGCCTGGGACCGCGCCGGCGGCATCGATCCGACGTTCCAGTTCGCGTTGGATTGGGACCTGCTCGCGCGATTCCAGCAGGCCGGCTGCCGGATGGTGCGGGTGCCGCGGTTCCTCGGGGCTTTCCGGGTGCATTCGGCGCAGAAGACATCTCAAGCGATCCACACCACGGGCGCGGAGGAAATGCGCCGGATCCGCGAGCGGTTCCACGGCCCCCGGCACGACGATCACGCGACCATCGAGCGGTTCGCACGACGCACGCGTCTGCGCGGGGCGATCACAGCTCGGCTGCTGGCGCTCGGCATCCGCTGGTGAGCAAGGCGCCGACCGGCGGAATTCCTCTTCCGCGCCGCGGCACTTTGTGCTTCCTGACTCCATGCTCCTGAGCGTCGTCGTCCCCGTCTACAAGGAGGAGAAAAACATCCCCGAGTTTTTGCGCCGGCTGCGGCCGATCCTCGCGGCGGTGACGGAGGACTACGAGATCATCTTCTCGCTCGATCCCTCGCCGGACCGCACGGAGGACGTGATCCTCGAGCACCGGGCCACGGATCCCCGCAT
The DNA here is from genome assembly GCA_041184765.1 of Verrucomicrobiota bacterium. Classification (GTDB taxonomy): domain Bacteria; phylum Verrucomicrobiota; class Verrucomicrobiia; order Opitutales; family Opitutaceae; genus ER46. Next base: position 4,289 of record JBEGJD010000372.1, read on the forward strand.
CCGGCTGCTGAAGTTCTCGCGCCGCTTCGGCCAACCCATGGCGACGCTGGCCGGCCTGCAGTATTCCAGCGGTGACGCGGTGATCGTGATGGACGTCGACCTGCAGGATCCGCCGGAGCTCGTGGGCCAGATGGTGGCGAAGTGGCACGAAGGCTTCGACGTGGTGCTGCCGCAGCGGCGGGAGCGCACGGGTGAGCCGTGGATCAAGAAGGCGGTGGCGGCGACGGGCTACAAGGTGATCAACAAGATCGCCGACGTGAGAATCCCGCCGAACACCGGCGACTTCCGGCTGATGTCGCGACGCGTGGTCAGCGAGGTGGTGAAGCTGAAGGAGAGCCACGGTTTCCTGCGCGGCATGGTGGCGGTGGTGGGCTTCCGGCAGGCGATCATCCCCTTCGACCGGCCCGCGCGCTTCGCGGGCGAGACAAATTACAACCGATTCCTCGGTTCCCTGCGGATCGGCTTCAACGGCATCTTCTGCTTCTCGACCTACGCCCTCACGCTGAGCACCTGGCTCGGCTTCGTGGTCTCGGGTTTCTCGTTCCTCCTGATGGCGGTGTACCTGTTCTACAAGCTGATGGGGTGGACGATTGTGTGGGGTAACCCAACGCTGGTGATCCTCATCTCGTTCCTCGGCGGCATCCAGCTGATCAGCGTCGGCATTCTCGGCGAGTACATCGGCCGGATCTACGAGGAAGTGCGGGCGCGCCCGAAGTTCATCGTGGAACGGGCGGAGGGTTTCGGTGGAAAGTAAGCGTCCGACTGGAAATCGATCCAAAGCACGGCGGTGGCGACTGCTGGGGTGGGCGATTGCTGCGATCGGCCTGGCCGTGGCCCTGGCTCCGCACACCGAGCAACACGTGACGAAAAGCAGCCGGGCCCAGGAGTCCGGTGAGCTTGAGCTGACGCTCACATTGTCCCGTGCAAAGGTCGGCCGCTGCATGCCGGTTGTCACCACAGGACGCCCGGAGGCGGCCACCCTGATTTTTATTCGCTACACCGGACCGGAGACGGTCGTTTTCGGGTACGACAGCTGGGGAGTGGGCGGCCCCGTTTCGGCACCGGTCCGCTTCGAACCCGGACAGAAGCAGGATCTCCAGTTGAAGCTGCCGGCCATCACCGGTTCACGGCCGGAAGACCGGAAGGGGCGCGGTCCGCTAAAGGTGATCTATGGAGGTCGGACTCTTTTGGACGCGACAGTCCACTACCATGGAATCCAGCCGGACGAGGTCTTCTTCGGGGAAAATCCGGTCGGCGGCACGGTGATCAACGACATCCTCCGGGGACAGCTGGCCTCCCGCTCAGGCGAGATTCTGTACGATCACCCGGACACCTTTCGTTCGAGATCCCAGCGCGCCGTAAGCTGGATCCGCCGGGAGCCGCTCGGCGCGGCGCTGGGACTCGCGAGCATTGTGCTCCTTTTCGCTCTAGCGGTCATGCTCGCGAGTAGATTGCCCCGGCTTCTGAACTCGCGGATGAAGCCCGTGATCACCGGCAGGACGCGAAGGCCGCACGCCGTGTTCGCGGCTTCGGCCGCGGCAAGCGTGACACTCTTCGCGGCGGCAGTGTCGGGATGGAGTTTTGATCTCTTCGCAGCGGAGTCATTTTGCCGGTTTTACGATGACCAGGCTTCGAGCCTCCTCCACGGCCGGCTGGATGTGCCACCTCAAGCGCTGGACGCGGAGGCGTTCCTCTTCGAGGGCAAGGTCTACGGATACTTCGGCCCCACTCCGGCCCTGCTGAGGATTCCCCTCAACCTAGCCGGGCTTGGGGCCGGTCGACTCAGCCGAGCTTTCATGGTGCTCCAGTTCGCCGCCTGTCTGGCGGCGGCGTACGCCCTTCTCATCCACGCCGCCCGCTGCGCGGGAGGACCGAGCGCCTGGCCCGCGAGAAGACAGGTGGCGCTGCTGGTCCTAGGCGCTGGGCTAGGCAGCAGCCTGTTCTTCCTCGGCAGCCGCGCTTACGTCTACCACGAGGCCATCCTCTGCGGCGCCGCGTTCGCGCTGTGGAGCGTTTGGGCGACACTCCGCTGGCTGCATAACGGTGGCCGTGGCCGGTCGTGGCTGGCGGCCCTGATCTGCGGTGTCTTGTCGGTTCACTCCCGACCTCCCACCGGACTTTTCGCGCTGGCGACCTTGGGCTGCGCGGCCGCGTTCCTGCTGTACCAAGCGTTTCGCTCGAAAGAAGGGGCGTCCGCAGCCGGCGCCGGAAAATTCACCCTCGTCGGCATTCTGGCGGTGCTCGGGGTTTTCAGTTTCAACGCCCTCAGCTACGCGAAATTCCGTTCCTTCGACGGGGCACCGCTTCGCTATCATATCCAATACGGCCCGGATCGAATCGCGAACATCGAGGGCCGAAATTTTCACCTCAGCAACGTGCCCTACGGCCTCGCCGGCTACCTGTGGCGGCCCAATGTGGTCGTCCGGACGATCTTCCCTTACTTCTACATTCAGGGCACGGACGCCGACGATTTTCCCGACTGCCGGATCGACTTGGCCGAAAACACCCTGGGCCTTCCGTGGTCGATGCCGACCCTCACCCTGCTCGCCGCACTCGGATTCGGCGTGATGGGGCTGCGCTGGCCTGAAGCGACCGCGCCGCTGGCTATTCTCGCGGGAGGGCTCGCGCCCATGGCCGCCGCTCTCCTTGCGGCCGTCGCGCAATCCCACCGCTACACGGCGGACTTTGTGCCGTTCCTCATCGCCGCGGCGGCCTTCGGCCTCGCGGGCACCGATACCCTCTCCACGGGTGCACGCCGCCTGTGGCTGGCGCTGACTGCCATCCTGACGCCAGTCGCTGTCGCGCTGACCTTTGCCATCACCGTGCATTACCAGGGAGAAGGCGTCTGGGGGGTTTCCGAGGACATCAAGGAGCGTTATCTCGCCATGCGCCACTGGAGCGACCACGCTCTCGGCTTCAAACCATGACGCCCGCCCGGCCGCCCCGCGTCCTTGTCTTCATCGTCGCCTACCATGCGGAGACGACGATCCTAGGCGTGCTCGAGCGCATCCCCCCGCTGGAGGGCTACGACGTCGAGGTGCTGATGATCGACGATGGTTCGACCGACGGCACCTTCGCGCTTTCGGAAAAGCTGCGCCGGCTGCAAACCTACCGGCATAAACTCACCGTCCTCGCCAACCCGGTGAACCAGGGCTACGGCGGCAACCAGAAGCTCGGCTACCATTACGCGATCGAGCACGGCTTTGACGTCGTCGTCCTTGTGCACGGAGACGGCCAGTACGCCCCCGAGATGCTGCCGGAGATGATCGCTCCGCTGGCCCGCGACGAGGCCGACGTGGTGCACGGCTCCCGGATGCTGGTTGCGCGCAACGCGCTCAAGGGCGGCATGCCGTTGTACAAGTTCGCCGGCAACAAGCTGCTCACCTGGTACCAAAACCGCGTGCTCCGCACCCAGCTGAGCGAGTTCCACACCGGCTACAAGGCGTACTCCACCGCCGTGCTGCGCCGCATCCCGTTCGACCTCAACTCGAACGTCTTCCACTTCGACACCGAGATCATCATCCAGCTGCTGAGGGCCCGGGCCCGGATCACGGAGATCCCCATCCCAACCCACTACGGGGACGAAATCTGCCGGGTGAACGGAATCCGCTACGCGATGGACGTGGTCAACGCATCCACCGTCGCGCGCCTGCAGGACTACGGGCTCGTCTACCGTCGTAATTTCGACGTCGAGTCACTCAATCCCCACAACGCGCACTACCACGCGAAACTCGACTTCCGCAGCACCCACTCGGAGGCCCTCGCGGAGGTGCCCGCTGGGGCCACCGTGCTCGACCTCGGCTGCGGCCCCGGCCACCTCTGCCCGGCGCTCCACGCCCGCGGGTGCCGCGTGATCGGGGTCGACCAGTTCAAGCCGACCGTCGCCGAGGAGCAGTTCGACGAGTTCCACGTCACCGATCTTAACCGCGACCCATTGCCCCGCGACCTCGGCGATGTGCAAGTGGTGCTGGTCCTCGACATCATCGAGCACCTGATCTCACCCGAGACGTTCTGCGACACGCTCCGGCGCCGCGCGCAGGAGAACCCCGGCCTGCGCGTCGTGATCTCGACCGGCAACGTCGGCTTCATCGTCACGCGGCTGATGCTCCTGCTGGGACAGTTCAACTACAACAAACGCGGGATTCTCGATCTCACGCACACCCGCTTGTTCACCTTTTCCTCGCTGCGCCGGCTGCTCCGCGAGACCGGTTTCGTCGTGGAACGCGAGTGCGGCATACCCGCTCCCATCCCGCTCGTCGTTCGCAGCCCGTTCTGGCAGCGGGCACTGATGAGGCTGCAATCAGCGCTCATCGGAATATCCCGCGGACTCTTCGCCTACCAGATGCTCATGGTGGTGCGACCGCTGCCCACGCTCTCCCGGCTCATGTCCGACGCGGAGCGCCATAGCGCGCGCAAGGCCGCGGAACTGGCGCCCGTCTCCTGACGGCACCGCGCGGCCGAAGCCTGGAAAACTCGAGGTGTGAAGCCACTTTCCCTCCGCCGGGCAGCCGCTTGGTTCAGCGCCACGCTCGCGGTCTTCCTCGCGCTGACATCGATCCGGGTGGATGAAACCTGGGCACTCCTTTCCAACCCTCTGGCGATCGATGTTTCCTTGGCCGACCGGACCGGCCCGCGCTCCGATCCGCTGATCGTGGCCGGCGAAAGCAGCCGCGGCGATTTTCTCACGCTACGGATCGGGGAAAAGGGCGAGGCCGTCCTCGTCTACGACAGCTGGGGCCATCCGGGTATAACATCGCGTCCCTTCCGGATCCCGGAAGACGGGAGGATGCGGCTCGCCATCACCATGCCGGCGCTCGACGGCGTGAAACCGGCGCCGGAGTCAGGTGAAGCGAGGCTCGAGGTGAAGTTAGGCGGCGAGGTGATCCTCGCGGAAAAAGTTCATTTCTACCCGCGCGACCCGGGGCGGATCTGGTTCGCGGTCAACCCGATCGGCGGGACGGCCTGCGGGCCGGTGCTGCGCGGCTGGATCCGGGACGCGAACACGGGCGGCGAGTACCGCGGCACGCCCTCGACGGGATACTCATGGCCGCGGCGCCTCCAGCGGAACACCGGCCTCGCGCTGGCGTGGCTGCGCAAGTCCTCGGGCGAGGCGGCATGGCTCCTGGCTTTCTCGCTGGGCCTCGTGGCGGCGGGAGCTTTCGCCGCGCGCAAGGGAGCCCTTACCGCGAAGACCGCGCGCCGCGCGTGGCGGCACCGCTGGTTTCTCGGCACCTCGACGGTTCTAACCATCGGCTTCGCGTGGGTGGTCACGCTCGGCAATTTCCGGCTCAACGAGCGGGAGATCTTCGGGAATTTCTACGACTACCAGGCCGCGAGCTTCCTGCA
>JBEGJD010000373.1:0-3674 GCA_041184765.1 Verrucomicrobiota bacterium
TGATCTCCGCGATCGGCATCTTCTCGCGGTCGTCGCCCGGATTCCAGCCAAGGAGGCACAGAAAGTTGACCAGCGCCTCCGGCAGGTAACCGCGGCGTTGATACTCCTCGATCAGCGCTCCTTGGTCGCGCTTCGACATCTTGCCCGGACCGTTCTGCTTCAGGATGAGCGGAATGTGGGCAAAGGCCGGCGGGGTGACGCCGAAACCCTCGTACAACCGCACGTGCTTGCTCGTGTTCGAAAGGTGGTCCTCGCCGCGGATGATGTGCGTGACGCCCATCGCGATGTCGTCGACCACGTTCACCAGGTGGAACACCGGATTGCCGTCGGAGCGCACGATCACGAAGTCCTCGTCCTCCACGCGCTCCACACGGCCGCGGATGCGGTCGTCGATCACGACCGGCGGACCCTTCACCTTCGTCACCGTCTTCTTGCGGTGCTCGTCGAAAACCTCGTACCGCTCCCCTTCCAGCCGGAACCAGACGGCGCCGTCCTTCTCGTAGGCGCGGCCGGAGTCGCGCAGACGCTGCACGTACTCGCGGTAGACGTCACCGCGCTCGCTTTGCCGGTACGGACCGCGATCGCCGCCTCCGCTGCCGGCAAAACGTGGACCCTCATCCCAATTCAGCCCGAGCCAGGTGAGGCTCTCATAGATGAGATTGAGGAACGCCTCGCTGTTGCGCTCCTTGTCGGTGTCTTCGATCCGCAGGATGAACGTACCGCCGGTGTGGCGGGCGTACAGCCAGTTGAACAGCGCGGTGCGGGCGCTGCCGATGTGGAAGAAACCGGTGGGACTGGGCGCGAAGCGCACGCGGACGTTGGACATAGCGAAAAGGAGAACTTGGCGGACGCGGCCACCCGAAGGACAAGTTCCACGCGGCGCCGCGCGGCTGTCAAAGACTCTGTCCTTGCGTGATGGAGAGCGCGCGGGAGACTTCGCCAGTGATTTTCCTTCCATGAGCATCGACTGGCTCAAATTGCTCGGTGCCCTCGCCCTGCTCCTCACGCCGTCCGCCGTCTTTCACGGCCGGGGCGTGCATCACCGTGATCTGACGCGCGACTGGGACGGATACTGGGGCCGGACGCTGAGACTTTGGACCCACGGCTTTGACCTCGTGCGCGCCTTCGCCGGCGGCTGGCTGCTGATGCAGGCGATCTCGAGCGTGCCAGGCGCGCAAGGCCTGATGAAGTACACCCCGCTCGCCCTGCGCGGCTTGATCGTGTGCGTCGCAACGCTTCTCCAGACGATGGTCTGCAAGGAACGCGACGCCATGAACGCCCCTATCGCCTTCGCGATCGGGTTGTCGCTCATTCTACTACCGATCCACGCTTCCGGGCCCGGACTTATCGTGGCCAGCCTCTTTGCCTACGGCACCCACCTCCGCGCCGCATTCTTCCCCGTCCTGGCGATTTCGTCCGCGGGATTCGGTGCGCTTTTTCTGGGGAAAAAACTTCCCTGGGACCTCGCCGGAGTAGGTGCCGCCCTGATTCTCCCCGGTTTGTTACCGGTTCTTTTTTCGCGGCATCTCGTCTGCCCCCACGTCGCTCGCAAACCCTCCGCGACGCCTCCACCCCCGCGCTGATCAGCAAAGTTCCCGAAGACGGGCGATTGTGCCGGCACTGGCGGGGTCGTCGACGCGGTTGATTTGCTCGAGGGGGTCTGCCTCGAGATCAAAAAACAGCCACGGCTCACGGTCCGGCCCCAGCACGAGTTTCCGCTCGGGCGTGCGCACCCCGCGCCACACACGGTCGCATTGGTGCGGTAGCTGCACCACCGAGGGCATCGAGATACGAGCGTGGTCGCGTTTGATCTCCGGGAGTTTTTCCGCGGCGAGACGGCGCGTGATTTCCGGTAGGTCGAGCAAGGAAACCGCTCCACAATCCTGGCGCGCTTCCCATCCCGGGGCCCGGACCAACAGCGGCACGCGGATACTCTCCTCGTAAGGCCAGCCTTTGCGGAAAAGCCCGTGCGCCCCGTGCATGTCGCCGTGCACCGAGGTGAACACCACCGCGCAACGTTCCGGATTCAACTTTTCAAGCAGGCGTCCGACGGCGCGATCGGTCGCCTCGATGTGCGCGTGATAACCGGCCAGTTCGCGTCGTGCCTTTTCCTCGCACTCCGCGGGTACGTTTGCGGGGAGTAGCAGCTTGTCTGGATCGCGCGGCGACACGCCCGATGCGGGCGCGTCGTACGGCGGATGCGGTGGCTCCAGACTCACCACGCAAAACCAAGGCGCGTCCCTCGCCCCGGCGAGCCACTCGGCCGCCCGCTCGCATACGACGTCGCTTTGGTAGCCGGGAAACCGGCGAGGCTCCGCGATCGCCGTCCCGTGCAGCCAAGGGTCGTTCAATTGGAAGCCTCCTTCAAAGCCTTCCCACTGCGCGAAGCCTCCCCGCGCGTTGTCCGCCACGCGCAGCCGCGCATGCGCCTCACCCACGAGCGGCACGTCGCGCGGTTTCTCGGCGAGATGCCACTTCCCGAAGAACGCCGTGCGGAAACCGCCCGCCGCCAGTTCGTGCGCGATCGTGCGCGCGTCCGGCGGCAGCGGATCGTAATAGTCCCGCACGCCATTTTCCGGCGAGGGCCGGCCCGTCAGCAGCGCCGCGCGTGCGAACGGCCCGAAGGGATGCGGCGTCACCGCCTGCGTGAAATCCACCGACTCCGCCGCAAGCGCGTCGATCGCCGGCGTGCGCGCGTCGGGATCCCCCGCGTAGCCGCACGTTTGCGCCCGCCACTGCGTGGTCAGGATCCAGAGGATATTCGGCGGCGTCATGTTCCGGAACGCAGCGAAACGTCCCGCCACCCTGACGTCGAAATCCAATTGCCACGCTCCGCCGCGAGGCTTCGCCTCGGCACTTCGCTCTTAACCCCATGAAACTCCCCGTTCCCCTCCCCGCGCTTATCCTCCTCGTCGGCCCTCTTTTCGCCGCGGCTCCCGTGCCGCTCTCGATCGGACCCGCGTTCTATGGCGACCCGCCTGACGAAACCCACCCGTGGGGGATTCACGACCGCAACCGGCCGCAGCCGACGCGGGTCGCTCCCGGCACACCCAGCCTGCCCAACCAACCCGGACGTCCTCCGGCCGACGCCATCGTACTCTTCGATGGAACCGACGCCGCCCTCGCCAACTGGCAGGCCGACGGCAAGGAAGGCGGTCCCACCAAGTGGGTTGTACGCGACGGCGCGCTCGAGTGCGTGCCGAAGTCGGGCTACGTCCGCTCCAAGGCGCAATTTGGCGACTGCCAGCTCCACGTGGAATGGGCCGCACCGCGCGAGGTGAAGGGCAATAGCCAGGGCCGCGGCAACAGCGGCATCTTCCTCATGGGTCTCGTCGAGGTCCAGGTCCTCGACAATCACGACAACCCGACCTATGCGGACGGGTTCGCCAATTCCGTCTACGGGACCAACCCGCCGCTCGCCAATCCGCTACGTCCGCCGGGCGAGTTCCAGCAGGTCGACATCATCTTCCGCCGCCCCGTCTACCGCGACGGCCGCGTCGTCGATCCCGGCTACCTCACCGTGCTCTGCAACGGCGTGCTCGTGCAGGACCACACGCCGCTGGAAGGACCGGGCGGCCACATGCGGCGCACCAAGGCGGGCCCGTTCCCGGAGAGCGGCCCGCTGAAGCTGCAGGACCACGGCAATCCGGTGCGTTTCCGGAACATCTGGTACC
>JBEGJD010000374.1:0-3894 GCA_041184765.1 Verrucomicrobiota bacterium
GCTATCAACCCGCCCGCCCGCTGAACCGCATCACGCTGCTCGAGTTCAAGAACCTCGATGACAACCTCGGCGACGACCCGGTGGGCCAGAGTCTCGAACGGATCGACCCCATCCTGATGGAGTACGAGCGCGCCCTATCGCGGCTCGGAGAACAGGAGTTTTTCCGCAAGTCGCTCGACGAGCTTTTCGCCCAGCACCCGTTCGACGAGTCGCGCCCGCCCTTCGCGATGGGCGAGCGCACCGGCTGACGCACGGCCGACCAGGCCCACCGCGGGCGTAAACCCGTCGCGGCCCCGCAGGCGCCTTGCTACCCGCCACTCGGGAATTCGCCCTTGCCACGAGGGGGTGCCGACCTAGCTTCGCCCGTTCCCGCCCATGATCACTTGGATTCAAAAGTACTTCCAACATCACTTTAAGACGGTTTTTGCGGTGCTGCTGGCGGTGACGATCATCGCCTTCGTCTTCACCATCGGGGCCGCCCCGGGCCTCGGCAGTGCCGACCGTCGGGCCGCCGCCGACCGCCCGTTCTTCAGCTACAACCTGAGCCTGCAGTCCGACCAGGAGCGCCTGATGGGCGACGCCGGACTAAGCGCGAACCTTCGAGTGGGCGCCTTCGGTCAGCTCGACGGTGAGCAGATCCAGAACTACGCCTTCCAGCGCGCCGCCACCCTGCACCTCGCCGACGCTTGGCACATCCCCGCGCCGACCACCGCGGAGATCACCGATCAGATCAAGACCCTGCGGATGTTCGCCGGGCAGGACGGCCAGTTCGACGCCAAGGCTTACCAGACATTTCGCGATAACCTGAAGACCAACCCCCGCGGCATCCGCGAGGCCGACATCCTCCGCGTCGTCGCCGACGACGTGCGTGCGGAGAAGGTTCAGGCCCTCCTGTCGGGCCCGGGCTACGTCCTGCCGGCCGACATCCGCAGCCAGCTCGGCCGTAGTGACACTTCGTGGACGCTTGCGACGGCCACGGCCGACTACACGGCCTTCAAGCCCGCGATCGCCGCCTCGGAGAAGGACCTCAACGACTACTTCGAGCAAGCCGGCAGCCGGTACGACATCCCGCCGCAGGCGGTCGTCGAGATCCTCGACTTCCCCGCGCTCGACTTCCTGGCCAAGGTCACTCTGACCGATGCTGACGTGCGCGCCTACTACGACGCGAACCCGTCCCGCTTCCCGAAACCGGCGGACCCCGCCAAGGCAGACGCGACGAAGCCCCAGGTTACTCCTCCCGCCGATCCCGCGGCCGATTTCGCCGCGGTCAAGCCGCAGGTGGAGTCAGCCCTGCGTTTCGAGCGGGCGCAGAAGCTCGCCGCCAAAGCGGCCAGTGACGCTTCCCTCGCGTTGTTCGAGGCCAAGGCCCGGACTCCGGAGGCGGTCGCCGCTTTTATCGCCGCGCGCAAACTTACGGCCAAGCCGGTCCCGGCCTTCGCCCGCGATGGCTCCCCGGCGGAGCTTGGTGGTTCCAGCGAGGCGGTCGCCGAGGCCTTCCGGCTCGGGAAGGATCGCCCCGCGTCAGACGCCATCACCACCCCGACCGGCTCATTGATCCTCGTGTGGAAGGAAACCCGCGCCAGCCGCAAGCCGCTGTTCGCCGAGGTGAAGGAGAAGGTCACCGCCGATCACGCGGAGGGCGAACGCCGGAAGAAATTCATCGAACAGGGCAAGGTCGCCAAGGCTGCCTACGAGGCGAAAATCCAAGCGGGAGAAACCCTCGAGCAGGCCACCGCGGCGGTCGCTGCCGCCACCGGGCTGAAACTTGAAGCCAAGGCTGTGCCGGCATTCACGCTCCGCAATCGCCCGCAGGACCTCGACTTCAGCGTCATCGGCGCCCTCGAGCGCCTCGAGAAGGGCAAGCTTTCCGACATGGTCGTCACCGGCGACAAGGGCCTTTTCGTCCTCGCGGTCGACAAGCAGGCTCCGGATCTCACCGACAAGAACCCGCGTTTCGCCGAGTCACGCGACCAGATTGCTTCCTTCACCGCCCGGATCGGCGCCTCCGCCGTGCTTTCCGAGCTGGTGGAGCAGGAGTTGAAGAAGACCACGCCGGTCGCGCGCTGAGGCGGGACGCCCGGTCAACCCGGGCCGTACCCGACCGGAGCCACCGGTTCGTTCATGCCGCTCCGACGCTACACTCCCCTCACCCCACCGTGCCGGCTTTGCGGAGATGGGTTTGATCACATGCAGTCCAGTTCCTCCGCCGACCTCGCCGCCTGCCTACGCTGCGGCCAGGAAGTGCGAAGGGTGGACATCCAACCGGTGAATTCACCGCAACTTTCCGCCCCACTCTCCGTCTCGCGCGCCAGACAGGCCGGCTTCAAGGTCTTCAAACGCACCTCGGGCGGGGAATTCGAACTGCAGTAACTTTTTTCCCGGCCCGGTGTTTTTTGGCTGGGCCGCCGCCGTCTCTTTAACTGAATTTCACGTCATGCGCCGTTTCCCCGCCTACGCACTCACCCTTCTCCTTACCCTTTCCACGGCGGCATCCGCTCAACCGATCGCGCCCAGCGGGGCCCAGATCGTGATCGCGCCCGACCGGGAATTCACGCTCGAGGAGGCCGTGGCCCTGTCCCTCCAAAAGAACTTCGGCCTGCGTATCCAGGCGGTCACCCGCGACAACGCGAAAGCCAACGTCGAGATCCAAGAGGCCGGCTTCGACCCGACCCTCACCGCCAACGTCACGCGCTCGGTCAATCAGTCCGCCTCCACGACCAGCCGCCTGGACGGCACCGCGGCGCAGGGTCCCCGGAACGACAACACCGTGATGCGCGCGGGTGTGAATCTTCCGAAGATCTCCGCGACCAACGCCACCATCGGCCTCTCGACCAATGTCTCGAAGGCGGCGACCAACTCGGTCAATTCCCTCTTCAACCCCGCCTACAACAACGGCGTCTCGGCCACGTTGAACCAGCCGCTGTTCCGCGACTTCGGCCGCAAGGCCGCGCTCGCCGCGCTGGACAGCGCCCGCCTCGGTTTCTCCATCGCCAACATCAACTACAAGGGGACCGTGCTGAACACCGTCAGCACCACCGAGAACCTCTACTATAATCTCGTCGCTTCCCGCGAGGCGCTCCGCATCGCCCAGCTCACCCTTGAGAGCAGCCAGCGGCTCTTCGACGAGAACAAGGCCCGCCGCTCCACCGGCGTGATGACCGACCTCGACGTGCTCAGTGCTGAGGTAGGAGTGGCCCGCGCCCGGAACACCCTCGTCCAGCGCGAACAGGCCGTGCGCGACGCCGAAGAGCGGCTTCTCAACCAGATCAACGCCACCGGGCTCGACACCCGCATCGGACCTGTCGCCTTCTCGCCGTACGCGGAGGGATCCCCCAGTTTCGCCACCTCGTACAAGCTGGCGCGCGACTTCTACCCCGACACCCTTTCGCAGGAGCAGACGATCAAGCAGCTGGAAATCAGCCTCGATACAGCCCGCCGCAACCTGAAGCCCAATCTCGATCTCGTCGCCAGCCTCGGTTACTCCGCCCGCACGACCAACGCCAACTACCAGCAGGCCATCGCGAACCTGCCCAACGACCACGGCAACAACTGGTCGCTCGCCCTCAATTACTCGATGCCGTGGGGACAGCATGCCGACAAGGCCCGCGAGCGCCAGGCGACCAATAGTGTCACCTCCGCCAAGCTCCGGCTCGAGCAACTCGAGGCCCAGCTGATGCTCGACGTGCGTCTGGCCGTCCGCGCGGTCGAGACCAACCTGGTCTCAGTCGAGATCGCCGCCAAGGCGACCGAACTCGCCTCGCGCCAGTATGACCAGCAGAAGGCCCGTTTTGATGCGGGCCTCTCCACGAGCCGCGTGGTGCTCCAATTCCAAGACGACCTGGAGAACGCGAAGCAGCAGCGCGATGGACACGCGCCAGTTATTCAGCCGGGAGA
>JBEGJD010000375.1:0-10415 GCA_041184765.1 Verrucomicrobiota bacterium
GCGCGTCGCCCTCCTTCAGGAGATCCCAGTCCTCGCGCGTGAAACGTCCGTCGCGGTTACGGTCCATGCCGCGCAGGTAATCGCGGCGCGAGACGTCGATCTCCTGCAGATCGACGACACCGTCACCATTCTTGTCGTTCCGTCGGAGAAACTCCTCCCACGGCTGACGGGGGGCGTCGGCCTGCCCCGGGGACCACGCGGCGAAAAAAAGCAGGCCATCTCCGATGACCGGTGTGGTGCAGACCACGCCCGCGACCCCGCGGATCCCCCATCTTTCCTCGCCGGTGTTCAGGTCGTAACCTTTCAGTTGCGCGGTGCCGGCGACGACGATCTCCTCGGCTCCGTCCGTTTTCCAAACGACGGGAGTCCCGAAGCTGCCGGCTGACTCCGGTCGGGGTGTTTCCCAAAGCGTGCGGCCTGTCGCTAGGTCGAGGCAGAGGAGGGCCGACCCCTGGTAGACATCTCGGTTAAGGAGAACGCGGGCTCCATGGATTACGGGAGAGGTGCCCGTCCCGAACTTGCCTCCGCTTTCCGCGAGGGGCATGGGACGCCGCCAGAGTTCCCGCCCGGCAACGTCATGGCAGATCACTCCGAACGATCCGAAATAACTCACCACGTGCCGCCCGTCGGTCGCCGGTGAGGAGGCGGCCGGGCTGCCGTCGGCGCGGTGGTGCTCCTCGATTTCCGGCGGACGAACACCGCGTTTCCATCGCAGGGCACCGTCGGCGGTTGCGTGGGCGCGGACCTGCAGTTCGCCGTCCTCAAAAGTCGTGAGGAAGATCGTGTCGCCCCAAACCACCGGTGACGAGGGCGACCACGGCACGCTTACTTTCCAAAGGTGCGGTTCGTCGGGTCCGATCCGCGTCGGCGGTTCCGCCCGCGCGATCCCCGAAGCTCCGGGACCGCGGAACTGGGGCCAATTGCCGTCGCTCGCCCCCGTCGCCGCCACGTTGAGCAGCGGCAGGAGAAGGATCGGCGCGAAGCGGGGGATTTTCATGCGGGCGAACGCGTGGGGAAGCATGCTTGGCCCGGGGTGCCGCGCCAGAAATAACCGCCGCGCGCATCGGTACGAAGACCGATGGCTGGGGGTGAAATCCGTGGTAGGGTTCGCGCCGGTGGCTCCGAACCGCAACGGCGCCCTATTCAGGCGAAGGCCGACGAAGGGACCGACGGGCGGGGTGCCGATCAGGAAACGAAAAGAAACGCCATGAAAACGATGATGCTCGGGGCAATATGCCTCGCCGCGCTGGCCGTCGGGTCTGTGACCCTGCACGCCCAGCCATACCAGAACCAGCCTATGTACACCGGGCCTGCCGTGCTGCTGGCGGCCGACGACCACGCGGAACGGCTATTGCCGGGAAATCCCGCCAGCCGGGCGCTTGAACTGTCGGTCTGGCAGGAGGAGAAAATCGCCGCGGTGCGAGAGTCGCAGCGGTATGAGTTGGGCGAGGTCGCCGTCGACTACTCGCTCTCTCCGGCCGAACGCCGCGAGAGGATCGCTGAGGTCGTCAAGGAGAAGGGTCGTCTCGTCTCCGCTATCCTCACGGCCGGCCAGTGCGAAGCGTTGGCCTTCTGGGTGGGTAAGGAGCGGGACCGGGTCGATATGATCCTCGGGGAAAACCTGGTCGAACGGCTCCAGCCGTTCAGTTGGCTCACGACGGCGCTCGGCCTGAACGAGGAGCAACAAAACCGCGTCGCGGCGATCCGCGAACGTCAGCGCGCTGATATCGCGATCATCAATGCCATCGAGGATCTCGATCCCGATGACATCAAGGATCGCATGAACGCGATGTTCCTGCGTCACGGGGAAGCCGTTCGCGCGTTCCTCAATCCAACCCAGATCGCCAAGTTGGATGAGATGTGGAGCGAGCGTTATTAAGCACGCCCGCTTGTTCCGCCGTCCTCCGGACTCCCCGGTCCGGAGGGCGGTGTCTTGTTGAAGAATTGGGGGCAGGGATCAGGGCAACTCCGGAGTCGTGCCGAGCACAATATCCCAGCGCGCGGTGAGTTCGCTGATTCGTGATCCCGCGAGCGGGGCGAAATCGAGCGTGACCGAGTCGCGCTGACGCTGGTCCCGGATACCGCGCCAGACGCCATCCCGGGCATTTCCCGGGTGACCTTTGATGTAGCACTGGGAAACGAGCTCTTTCCGACCGCCGAGCTTCACGGCGAGATGGATGTGCGGCGTGCGCCCCGGGTAGGGTACCGGCTTGATCGTGCGGAAAACGTATTCGCCCGTGGATCCCGTGACGAATCGTCCGAAGCCTTGGAAGTTGGCGTCACGCTTCGCCTTATCCCCGCCGGAGCGGGTGTGCAGGTAGACTCCTGCGTTGTCGCATTGCCAGATCTCGATCGTGGCGTTGCGAACGGGGGAGCCATTTGCGGCGAGCAACCGGCCCCCGAGCCAAGTCACATCGCCGACGGCTGGAGTCGTGGAGTCATTCACCACCAGCAGGTCGTTGTCGGTGTCGAGCGGAAGCCGGTCCGGGTAGAACGGACCCTCGGTTTGGCGGGGCGTGCGCGTTAATTCCTCCGCAAACAGTCCGGGCGTAGCGCACAGTGCGCTAGTCCAGGCGAGTCGGCGTAGTAGTTCGCGGCGTGGGATGTGGAGGGAGATGGGCATGATGGTTTTCCTCTGGCGCCGTGACGGATCGGGTACGGGAAAGTTAGGCGGCACGGGTTTTGATCGTCGAGGTCGCATGCGTCCGGATGTGGCGGTCGGTCGTTCTATTGGTATGCATCTCCCGCGTCTCGTTCGCTTTGTCGGTCTGACCTTACTGTTGTCCCCGGTAGCCGTGACGGCCGCGGATGGCTGGCCTCAATGGCGTGGGCCCAATCGTGATGGCATCGTCGCCGGTCAGGCTTGGCCGCGCCGTATCGGCGAAGCTGAAATCAAGACGCTGTGGCGCGCGCCGCTGGGGCCCGGGTACTCGGGTCCGATTGTTTCCGACCAAGCGGTTTTTGTGACCGAAACCCTCGACAAGAAGACCGAGGTGGTGCGCGCCTTGGACCGGCGCACCGGAGCGGAGCTCTGGCGTCATTCGTGGGCCGGCGCGATCTCGGTGCCGTTCTACGCCAAGTCCCGGGGTGACTGGATCCGCGCCACGCCGGCCTTCGACGGGGAAACGCTGTTCGTAGCGGGCATGCGCGATGTGCTGGTGGCGCTGGACGGCGCGACGGGCAACGAGCGCTGGCGCATCGATTTCGTTAAGGCCTACGGCACGAGTGTCCCCGACTTCGGCTTGGTGTGCTCGCCGCTTCCGGACGGCGACTCGGTCTATCTGCAGGCCGCCAATTCCGTCGTGAGGATCCGCAAGTCCGACGGTCAGGTGCTGTGGCGCTCCTTCGAGGGGAAGTCCGGCGTGATGAGCGAGGGGTGTTTTTCGTCACCGGTGATCGCCACGATCCGCGGCGAACGCCAGCTGGTGGTGCAGTCCCGGGAGAAACTGGCCGGTCTGGCGCTTGCGGACGGCCGCGTGCTCTGGAGTCAGTCCGTTCCGTCTTTCCGGGGCATGAACATTCTCACCCCGACGGTCGTCGGCGACGCGGTGTTTACCAGCAGCTACCAGAACAAGAGCTGGCTCTATTCCATTTCCCGCGAGGGGGAAACGTGGCGGGTGACCGAGTCGTGGACCGGTACCGCGCAGGGCTACATGTCATCTCCGATCGTGATCGACGGTCACGCGTACCTGCACCTCGCCAACGGGCGGTTCACGTGCGTCAACCTCGCCAACGGTGAACGCACTTGGACCTCCGACGCCTTCGGCAAGTACGTGAGCCTCGTGGCGCAGGGGAACCGCATCCTCGGTTTGGACGAACGCGGCATCCTCTTGCTGGTCGAGGCTGACCCCAAGGAGTTCCGCCTCATCGGTCAGCACAAGGTGGCCGAAACGGAGACCTGGGCCCACCTCGCGATCTCCGGGGACGAGATTTTCGTTCGCGAACTTAAGGCGATGTCGGTGTTCCGCTGGACGGAGCGCCCCGCCGAGCGGGTCGCGTCAGCCGTTTCCCTCTGAGCGCGCCCGCTCGGCTTCCAAGCCGAGTGCGAGTAGCTGCGCGATGCGGTCGGCGTCGTGCACGCAGCCGCCCCATGTGCCGCCGCAGGCGGCTTGCAGCGCCGCCCAGAGACGCGTGTCGGCGGGAACCCTTGGATCCGGTTTCAACGCGGGATGCGGTCCGCGCGCGTTGAACGCCGAGCTTTCCACACCCTTGACGTTTACCTCCCCCTCGAGGCTGCGGGTGTCGATACGCAGTTCGATGAGGTCGCCGTCGCGAACGCGCGCGAGCGGCCCGCCTGCCCAGGCGTCGGGACTCACGTGGCCCACGCACGCCCCGGTGGAAACGCCGGAAAAACGGCCGTCGGTCACGAGCGCGATGCGCTGGCCGTCGCGCAGGTGTTTCAATGCCGAGGTTATTTGGTAGGTCTCGGGCATGCCGGAACCGGGGCCGATGCCGATCAGGACGAGGACGTCTCCGGGTTGCAGTTTGCCCGCCTTGAGCGCGGCGATGGCGGCGGCCTCCGAGGTGAAGACGCGGGCCGGGCCCGCATGGAGGTAAACGCCGTCGGCCCCGATCAATTCCGGGGCAATGGCGGTGCTCTTCACGACCGCACCCTCCGGCGCGAGGTTGCCGCGCAGGAAGGTGATCGTGCTGGTGAGTCCGCGCGCGCGGGCGGCAGCGGGGGATAGAATGACGTCGTCAGCCTCGATGCCGTCCAGCGCTCGAAGTTTCGCGCGCAGCCGCGCGCGGCGCTCGGACTTTTCCCACCAAGCGAGGTTTTCACCCAGGGTGCGGCCGCTCACCGTGCGCACGTTTTCGCGCAGCAGGCCGGCGGCGCGCAGGTGCAACATCACCTCGGGCACTCCGCCGGCGAGGAATACTTGCACGGTGGCGAAGTTGCGCGGGCCGTTGGGCAGGACGTCCACCAGCCGGGGCACGCGGCGGTTTACGTCCGCCCACTCGGCTGCCGTCGGTCGCGGCAGTCCAGCCGCATGCGCGATCGCCGCGAGGTGAAGGAGCAGATTCGTCGACCCGCCGAAAGCCGCGTGGGCCACCATCGCGTTATGCAGCGCGTCGGGGCAAAGGATGTCCCTCGTCGTGGTTCCGGCTGCCTCCAAAGCCATCAACGCGCGCGCGGAACGCCTTGCCAGGTCGCGCCAGATCTCCGCGCCGGAGGGGCTCAGGGCGGAGTGGGGCAGGGAAAGGCCGAGCGCCTCGGCCACCACCTGGCTGCTGGCGGCAGTGCCCATGAACTGACACCCGCCGCCCGGTGAGCCGCAGGCACGGCAGCCCATGGCGGCGGCGTGATCCAGCGAGATTTCCCCGCGGGCGAAGCGCGCCGCGAGGGTCTGCACCTTCGCGGTGTCCTCGGCGTCCTCGGCGAGCAGGGTGACTCCGCCCGGCACGAGCACCGTCGCGAGATCGGGTGATCCCGCGAGCGCCATCAGCATGGCGGGCAGTCCTTTGTCGCAGGTCGCCACACCGAGCACGCCGCGCCGGGTCGGCAAGGAGCGGATCAGACGCCTCAGCACGACGGCGGCGTCGTTGCGGTAGGGCAAGCTGTCGAGCATGCCCGCGGTGCCGTTGGTGCGGCCGTCGCAGGGGTCGCTCACGTATCCGGCGAATGGAGTCGCCCCCGCGGTGGCAAAGGTGCGCGCCGCCTCCTCCATCAGCAGGCCCACCTCCCAGTGCCCGGTGTGGTAGCCGAGGGCGACGGGCGTCCCGTCCGGGGCGCGAATCCCGCCCTGCGTGCTGAGGATGAGAAACTCCTTCCCGCGCAACTTGGCCGGATCCCAGCCCATGCCGGCGTTCTGCGTGAGACCGAAGAGGTCGCCGCTGCTCAGGCGCGCGAGTTGCCCGGCTTCGAGCGGCAGGCGCCCGGCCGGTCCCGGCGAGGTGGTGCGCAGCTGGAAGATGGCGTCGCCGGGGGTATCGAGAATAGGATCCATTTCGATGATGCGGGGAACGCGAACCTTGGCGCCGCGCCGGCGCCGCTGGCAAACCGCAAGCGGCCGCCCGGTCTGCGTCACTTAATACGTTACATCATACAGAAGGGTGGTTTCCGTTTGATTTCAGAGGAGCGCGATGGGAGTTTTCGCGCTTCGCCGCGGCGACGGGCCGCGGTCCGCGCCATGACCGAGCTCCTCATCATCAAACCTTCCTCCCTGGGCGACATCGTCCACGGGCTGCAGGTCGCCGCGTCGCTGAAGGCGCAGGTGCGTCACCTGCGCATCTCGTGGGTCGTGCGGGAGATCTTCGCGCCGATCGTGCGGGCGTGCACGGCGGTCGACGAGGTTTTCATCTTCGAGCGCGGCGGCGGGGCGAAGGGGTTTTTGCGGCTGGCGAAGGAGCTGCGGAAGCGCCGCTACGACTGGGTTTTCGATTTTCAGGGATTGCTGCGCACCGGGTTGCTCACGTCGCGCGTCCAAGCCGATCGCAAGGTGGGTCGCAGCGACGCGCGCGAGTTTTCAGGCGTGTTCTACACGGAGCGCGTGCCGCTTCCCGCGGATGGCCGGCGCAGCCACGCCCTCGACATCCTGCTGCAATTCTGCCCCGTGCTCGGGGCGAAGCCCGAGCTGGCCGGCGAACTCGAGTTCCGCGAGGTCGAGAGCCTCCGGCTCAGTTTCGCCGATGCCCGAGGGGGCGGCCGACCGATCGTGATGTTCGTCGACAGCCGGCGCGCCGAGAAGTGCTGGGGTGGCTTCAAGCAGTTGACCGAGCTCGTGCTCCGCGAGGACCGCAACCGCAAGGTCGTGTGGGCCGGCAGCAGCTATGTCCACGATCGCGGCGCGTTTCCGCCGGCGCAGTTCGCGAATGTCACGGGCAACACCAGCCTCGTCTCCCTTCCTGCGCTCATCCGCCGCGCCGACTGGGTGATCGCGAACGACAGCGGCCCCATGCACCTCGCGGCCGCGATGGGTGTGCGCGTGATGGGCATCTTTGGTCCGACCGATCCGCGTCTTTTCGGGCCGTACCCGCCCAACCGCCCCGGCAATGTCGTCGTGCAGGCCCCGCTGGGCGACCTCAAATTGCTCTCGGCCAAGGACGTTTACTCCCGTTTTCAACGGGCCCGGGCGCGTTTCGCCTGAAATCCCGATCCATTTCCCATGCTCGATCCCAAGCTGCTTCGTGAGTCGCCCGATCTCGTCCGGGCCGCCATTGCCAAAAAACACCTCCAGGTCGACGTCGACGCCGTGCTCGCGATCGACGCCTCGTGGCGCTCGCTGCTCCAGGAGACGGAGTCGCTCCGCGCGTCGCAAAAGACCGCCAACACGGCGATGGCCGCGCTGCCGAAAGGCTCGCCCGAGTTCATCGCGAAGGTAGCCGAGAT
The DNA here is from genome assembly GCA_041184765.1 of Verrucomicrobiota bacterium. Taxonomy (GTDB): domain Bacteria; phylum Verrucomicrobiota; class Verrucomicrobiia; order Opitutales; family Opitutaceae; genus ER46. The sequence continues at coordinate 7,331 of JBEGJD010000375.1, forward strand.
GAAGGCGGTCTCGGCGAAGGTTAAGGAGCACGAAGTTCGTCTGAAGGAGATCGAGGACCGCTTCCGCCAGGCGATGCTTTCCGTCCCCAATCTTCCGCACGCCAGCGTGCCCGAGGGTCGCACGCCCGAGGAGAACGTCGTCTTCTCGACGCACGGCGATCCGGCCTCCGTTTCGGCCCACGCGGTCGCGCATTGGTAAATCCCCGGTTTCGACCGGCTGTTCGACTTCGCGCGCGGCGCCAAGGTGACTGGCGCCGGTTTCCCCTTCTACGTCGGCGACGGCGCGCGGCTCGTGCGCGCCCTGCTGCAATTCTTCCTCGAGGAGGACACCCGCGCGGGCTACGTCGAGGTCTCGCCGCCGATCTTTGTGAACGCGGCGAGCGCGACCGCCACCGGTCAGCTGCCGGACAAGGAAGGGCAGATGTACGAGACGACCCCGGACCATCTCTACGCGGTGCCGACCGCCGAGGTGCCGCTGACGAATTTCTTCCGCGACGAGATCCTCGAGGAAGCGGCGCTGCCAGTCTGCCGCTGCGCCTACACGCCGTGCTTCCGCCGCGAGGCGGGCAGCTACGGCAAGGACGTCCGTGGTCTCAACCGCCTGCATCAATTCGACAAAGTCGAGCTGCTCAAATGGGTGCATCCCTCGACGAGCTACGTGGAGCTCGACAAGCTGCGGGACGACGCCGAGCGCATGTTGCGCAAACTCGGGCTGCCTTACCGGGTGCTGCTCATGTGCGGCGGCGACCTCGGATTCGCGCAGTCGAAGAAGTACGACCTCGAGGTGTGGTCGGGCGGGCAGAAGCGCTGGCTCGAGGTGTCGAGCTGCTCGAATTTCGAGGCCTTCCAGGCTCGGCGCGCCCAGATTCGTTTCCGGTCGAAGGAAACCGGCAAGCCCGAGCTCGTGCACACGCTCAACGGCTCCGGCCTCGCGGTACCCCGCGTGCTCGCCGCGTTGCTCGAGAACAACCTTCAGCCCGACGGCCGCGTGCGAATTCCGGACGCGCTGGTCCCGCACTTTGGCAAGGAATACCTCTCGTTTGCCTGAGCACGCGGAGGCGCTCGCCGCGGTCATCCCGCGGCAGCGCCTGCATCCCGCGGTGGTGGCTTGGGCGGAAGCCGCGGGCCGCGGCCGTTGGGGCGTGGCTTTTTCCGGCGGCGCCGATTCGCTCGCGTTGCTACTGCTGCTTTGGGCGCACTGGCCGAAGCGCCGGAATGGAATTCTCGCCCTGCACTTTAATCATCGGTTGCGTGGGCGGGCGGCCCGGGCCGATGCCGATTTCTGTCGCCGCGTTTGCGCCGGGCTCGGGGTTTCCTTCGTGACTGCCGCGTGGGAAGCACCTCGTGCCGATGCGAGCGAGGCCGAGGCGCGGGAGGCACGTCATGCTTTCCTGAAGAGCAAAGCGCGGGTGCTGTGGTTCGGTCACCAGCAGGATGATGTCGCTGAAACGATGCTGATGCGGCTCGCGCGGGGCAGCGGCGCCGGCGGATTGGCGGCACCGCGTCCGGTGCAGACGTTTTCCGGCGGCCGCGTGCACCTGCGTCCGCTACTCGGCCTGCGTCATGCGGAAATCGTTTCGGCGCTGCGCGAAGCCGGAATCCCTTGGCGGGAAGATGCCAGCAACGCCAGCGACCGCTATCAGCGCAACCGTGTGCGTCGCGACGTCGTGCCTAAATGGCAACAAGCTGCCGGACGCGACGCGGTGGCGGGTGCGGCGCGCGCGAGAGAGCTGCTGGAGGAAGATGATGTCGCGCTGGAGGCGTGGCTCGATCGTTTGCGTCCGCTGGATCGTCGCGGCCGGCTGGAGATCGCCCGGTTGCATAGCGCGCCACGTGCCCTATGGCGACGGGCGTTGCATCGCTGGGTTCAGGCCAACCCGCCGGTGGCAGTGCTTTCGCGGGCGGCTTTCGACGCGCTGCTCCAGCAGGTGGAAACGGGCCGGCCGACCCGGCAGAGTGCCGGTCGTGATTGGTTCGCGGTGAGCGATGGGAAACGCGTGTTCCTTGAGCCCGTTCGCCGCTCCTCCCGGAACGGGCGAGGGCGGGGGAGGTCCAATTGACTTATGCTAGTGGAACATCCACGGTGCCTTCGAAGTCATCCCCGCAATGCCTGAATCCGAAAACAAGAAGCCGCGTCGCCAGCTGAAGAGTCTTCCGCCGGACCGTTTCCAGCCGAAGATGCTCTTCTTCTGGTTGGCCTTGGTAGCCGCGGTGATGGCGCTCATCTTCATTCCTGGGCAGACCATGTCCAACCCGGAGAGCCTCACGATCCAGGAGGTCGTGGAGCGCGCGGAGGCGGGCAACGTAAACCGTGAACCGGGTAAGGCGGCGGTGATGCGTGCCGATCCCAGCGGTGGTCGTTCGGATTGGATGATCATCGTGGGCCAGTCCCGCCGCGACCCCTCCTCTCCCTTCCGTGATTTCCGCGCGGCTGGTCGTGTGACCGAAGCGACCCACGAGCGTCTGGCGCGCACGAAGGTGTTCGCGGAACAGCCGTCGCAGACCCTGCTCACGTCCATCGCGGCGCAGGTGGTGCCATTCCTGATCATCATCGGCCTGGTTTATTTCCTGTTCCTGCGGCAGCTGCGGCAGGCGGGCAGGGGGGCGCTCAGCTTCGGCAAGAGCCGCGCCAAGTTGCTCACACGTGACCGCGACAAGATCACTTTCGCCGATGTCGCCGGTTGCGACGAGGCCAAGGAGGAGGTTTCCGAAGTCGTGGAGTTCCTGAAGGACCCGAAGAAGTTCACCCGCATGGGCGGACGGATCCCGAAGGGCATCCTGATGGTGGGGCCGCCCGGTACCGGAAAGACGCTTCTCGCAAAGGCGGTGGCGGGCGAGGCCGACGTGCCGTTCTTCAGCATCTCCGGTTCCGACTTCGTGGAGATGTTCGTGGGAGTCGGCGCCAGCCGCGTGCGCGATATGTTCGAGCAGGGTCGTAAACAGGCGCCCTGTCTTATTTTCATCGATGAGATCGACGCGGTCGGCCGGCAGCGCGGCGCCGGACTCGGCGGCGGCAACGATGAGCGCGAGCAAACCCTCAACTCGCTCCTCGTTGAGATGGACGGTTTCGACACCACCGAGGGAG
>JBEGJD010000376.1:0-4472 GCA_041184765.1 Verrucomicrobiota bacterium
TGATGTAGCCGCGGGCGTGTACCCTTCGTAGGCTCGGCGAAGTAGGGCCCGCCGCGGACTATGCCAGGGAGACGTACTGCCGAAGGCGCTCCCGATTCTCTCCGCTTGGTGGCCCACGGAAATCACGGAAAACACGGATAAGACCGACCAACCACGAATAGATACCAAGGGACACGAATGAACGCGCTCCTGCATCGCTTCGCGTTTTTAACCGCGGATTTCGCGGATGGCGCGGATGAGAAAAACGCCGCCGCGTTTCCCATGTCTCCCGAGTCCTCCCCGTCTTCCTGTCAACCCTGCTTGCTTGCGCGTCTTGTGCTTTTCGCGGCCAACCCAGCGATGGCCGCCAAGAGGCGCAAGATGCACACGCGGCGGGACCGATCCTCCAGTTCGAGTTCAACCTCGGATGCACACGGATCGACACGGATGAGGAAGTGCGGTTGTAGCCGCGGCCGTTCGCCGCGGATGAGGCTGAAATCCAGACCGCCGAATGCGTCTACGACCCGCTCCGCGGATTTTTCGACGGTTCAGCCCTCATCACGCGGCTTGTCCAAACCTGCCCAAGCCGGGTTCCAGCAAGCGTCGTTCGCTCAGAACGTGAATCGTGCGGAGAATTTGATCGTGCGCGGGGCGCGGAGGATGAAGCCGTTCGGGATCGCGACGCCGTTGGTATCGCGGTAGCCTCCGTCGAACGTCGAAACGATCGGATCGCGATCATCGAGCACGTTCTCGACGTTCAGCGCGAGACGGGTGGGGATGTTGCGGAGGCGCGTGTTGTAGCCGAGGCGCAACGACGTTGTGAGCTGTTCTCCACGGTAGTAGAAGGTGCTGCGGATCGTGCTCACGTAGGTACGACCCGTGCGCGAGGCACCGCCGCCGATCGAGAAGCCCCGGAGGGCGCCCTCGGAGAAGGTATAGTTGGCGAAGGCGTTGGACGTATAGCGCACGAGGCCGGTGCGGGTGCGGCCGGCGACGTTGTTGTCGAGCGTGACCTGCGCGTTGGTGAGCGCATTGCGGAGCGCGGTCGCCGCTGTGGGATTTGTCGTGAGACGTGCGGCGGCGTCCCACGCGGCGAAGTTGTTCGCAAAGTAGGCGCGCTGGCCCGGCAACGCATCGATGAACTCGGAGTTGGGCTTGCCGTAGCTCGCCTGCACGCGGAGCTGCTTGGTCGGGTTGGCGGTGAGCTCGAGTTCGTGGCCGCTCACGTGCAGCGCTTCGGTGTCATCGTAGGCCAGCGTGCCCAGCACGGGGTTGCGCGCTTCGCCGCGCGCATCGAAATAGTTGTTCCAGATGCCGCCGAAGCCGATCTTGGTGCCCGTGATGCGGTCCTGGGACTTGGAGTCGTAGTAGCTCACGGTGGCGTAGTACTTGCCGTCCCGACTCGAGAAACGCAGGCCGGTCTCGAGGCCTTTTCCGGTGGCGGGACCGAAGGGGACGCCGCTCAGGCTGGGATTACGGCCGGGTCCGATGGGATCGAAGTTCTCCGACCAATTGGCGTAGACCCCGACCGGACCGAGGTAATAGATCGCGCCGGCGGAATAGGTGGTGCCGCTCGCGCCATCCTGCACGGTGGTGAGCGGGCCGCCTACGGTCCGCGCGATGGTCTCGATCTTGTAGTGGTCGTAGCGGTCGTGGCGGGCGCCGACGAGTATGCTCAGCTTGTCGTCGAACAGGCGCGCGTGCGTGAAGCCCGCGACGTGCTTAAGTTTGTAGTCCTCGTTGAAGTCGAACCAGTGCGTGGGCCAGGGCGCGTAAGCGATGTTCAGACCGCCGACGGAGGACGGGAGGCCGATCACGGGATGCGTGTTATCCTCGTAGATTCGCGTGCGCACGAGGTTCTGATCGGCGACGGTGATGCCGCTGTTGAGGATCTGCGCGTTGTACTGACGGGCGGTCCACGTGATCTTCTGATCGCCCGCGGATACACTCGTGGTCTGTCGGTAGGGTGAACCGAGGAACTTGGTCTCGAGGCGGTAGGTCAGCTGGAAGCGGGTCTCATCCACGCCGCGGTCCTGCGTTTGCTTGGATAGGAAAAATTCCCCGAACTTTTTCCCGAAGTTCGGGTTGGCCTGCCCGTTGGGCATCTGGCGGTTGATATCCATGGCCCAATTGCCGACGCCCTCGTAATTCTGGGAGTCGCGCGAGTCCTGGTAGTAGTAGCGGGTGAGGGTCGCCTCGAGGCGGTCGGTGAACCGGTGATTCAGCCAGAGCGTGACATTCTGGTACTCCGGTTGGGATATGGCGTCCTTCGGCGCGATGGTGAAGGAGCGCGAAGGCATGACGGGGATACGTGAGCCGTCGAAGGTGACGGTCCCGTTGGTGATCACGTTGGGGTACCAGCCGGCCTTGGGTGCGAGTGGCAGGAAGTAACCGTTGGAGCGGTAGCCGCCGGCCCAGTTTTGCAGGCCGAGCTCGGGCTGGCCGGCGATCCAGACGCGAAACACGGGCAGGCCGGTGATCGCGGAGACGGCGCCGCTCGCCGTGGAGAGCGTCGAGCCCCAGGTGTTGGCGACGGTGCCGTCGTAGCGCGTCACGCCCTCGGCGGCCGTGCTCCGGATAAAGCTGCGCTCCGCCTTGCTCTTCTCGCCGTCGATGCGGAGCGAGGTCCGGGCGCCGAGTTTGGAGGTGACGGCGAGCGTGGCGGCGCGCTGAAAGTCCTCATCCTGATCACGCCAACCGCGGAATCGCTTCTCGAGAAGGTTGAGGCGAACGGCGAGTTTCGGATTGAGGCGGCGGTTGATGTCGCCCTCGAAACGGAAGGTGCCGTTCGAGTCGGTCGTGAACTGCGTGGTGATGGAATCCTGGTCGAGACGCGCCTGTTTGGTATAGGAGCTCATGACGCCGCCGATGGTACCGACGCCGAAGAGAATCGAGTTGGGGCCGCGATCGAACTCGAGGCGCTCGATGTTGTAGGTGTCGGCGCTCTGGTAGAACGTGAAGTAGTTGCGGGTCGGCCCGGATCCGCCCTGGAGCGATTGGCCGGCGCCGCGGAAGTTGAAGTCCCAGTCGTTGAACGGAGAGGAGCTCTTGCCCGCGTTGAGATCGGACGGGATGACGTTGACGCTCCACTTGAGCGCCTCGCGCACATCGGTGATCGCCACGTCGTCAAGGAACGTGCGCGTGAGGGATGAAATCGCGGTGGGCGTGAGCTTGATGGGTGTCGCGGTGCGGCCGCCGGCGAGGGAGTCGACGGCGATGTAGCCGGCGTCCTTGTCGGTGTTCACAACAAAGCTCTCGAGCACGATGGCCTCCTGCGGCGCACTCGAAGGCGCGGTTTGGGCGACCAGCGTGGCCGCGGAGGCGAGGACGAGAAACGCGATGCGAGGGGTTCTCATGATAGTGTTCGAAAAAGCGGTTGAAGGGATCGAAGGTCGGTTATGGCGCGAGTACAAGAGTACCGAGGTCGCCGGTGCCATCCTCACGCGGATGGCGGCGCCACGTGAGCTTGAGCGAGGGATGGTGGGGACGCGGGCCGGAAACATGCACGGCGGCCGTGGCCCCGAAACGCAGCCCGGGCGCGGGCTTCATTCCGAGCTGCTCCCACGTGATGCGCGCTTGCACCGAGAATCCCGCGGCGTGCCGTGCAACCTCCGCTATCATCGGCTGCCGGCGTACCAGATCGCGTGCGGCGCCGTTGGAGATGAACGAGAACGCGCGATCTTCGGCGGGATCGTTGCCAAAGCCGTCGCCGCGCGGGTCGACGAGCAGCTCGACGGCTTCGCGGCGGCGGTCGGGGCGCTCGTAGCCGGGCGGGGTGTCCATCGTCTCCGCGTGAAAAACCAATGCCTCCTCGTCCCAAGCGAACGCGAAGCGCAATGACACGGCGGGATCACCCGGGCGCACGTCGGCGGTCGAGTCGCGATACGCGAGGTCGTCGACGACTTGCCAGTCCCACTGTGCCGTCGGAAGTGTCGCCCGCCGCACTATCGCCTCCCGTGCCGGCGGTGGCGTGGTGGGGCCGGCGAGCTCGCGGCGCGCCACGATGGCGTTGTTCGCTCCGAATGCCGCCTCCGCAAACTCTGGGATCGCGCGACGACCGGCCTGCGTGAGCGGGTCCTGCTGGAACCAGCCTCGCACGCCACCGCCGTCGGCCAGCGTGTTGGCGAGCGCGATCATGAGCGCGGCCCGGTCGCGCGCGCTTCCGGTCGCAAACGGATCGGAGGAAAGGCGCGCCGCGGCGACCGCTGGAAAATGCTCCACCAGCAGCGCGAGCGTAAGTGGATCGGCCGCGGCCTCGCGTCGTGCATAGGCGAGCTGAGCGGCGGAGGCGCCGGTGATGGTCTCCCGTTCGTCGAGCCACAGGCCGGCGAGAAGCTGGTCGGGCACCGTTGCCGGAGCGAGGATGTGGACTGGGCCGATCGCGACCGGCGTGCGGGTGAGCGCGGTCCAGGCCGCGGGCGGGCGGTTCCGTGCGGCGATCTGGATAAAGGTCGCGAGTCGCGCCGCCGATCCGAGTTCGCGTTCGGCGACGG
>JBEGJD010000377.1:0-5204 GCA_041184765.1 Verrucomicrobiota bacterium
CCGCTGGAGCGTGCGCGCCTCCTTCTCCATTATTTCTCGGGCGGCCCAGAATCGTTCGGTTTCGGTTTTGCCGGCTTGTTCGAGGAGGCTCGCGATGCGGCGGTTTTTTTCGGTGAGGTAACGCTCGCGCCAGACGGGCAGCCTGGCGGTGAACTTCTTCCAGTCGGTTTCACGCGGCTCGATCATTCAGAAACCCTAGCCGATGGGGTCAGGGCGTTCAATGTTCACGACGGCGCTTTGATGTCCGGAACCGCCGAAACATTGAACGCCCTGACCCCTTAGGAGACGGGAATCAGAAGTCCCGTTTCACGCGCACGACGAGGTCGCGGAGGCGGACGTTGCCGAAGCGGCTGTAGTAGAAGGGGGTGTTGCCGCTGCGGGCGTCGAAGGGCGGGAGGGTGTTGAAGACATTGTTGACGCTGACCTGCACGCCCACGCCGCGGAGGAGGGCTTGGGTGGCGGCCCCGCGGCCGAAGCTGTAGCCGATCGTGGCGTTGTGGTACGTCTGGCCGTCGATGTCGTAGCCGCCTTGCGGCCCGGTGCTGGTGGTGACGAGCGTGGGGTTGGCGGCGCCGAGGTAGACCGGGTCGTCGGGCGCGCCGGCCTGGCGGTAGCCGCTGTAGTTGACGACCGTCCAGCCCGCGCGCCAGCGGCGGCCATTCGCCCAGTTGACCGAGAGGTTGGACTTCAGCCGGTTCACACCGCCGGCGTTGACGTGGCCGACGTACTGCAGCGCCGGGTAGCTGATGGTGGGCGGCAGCCGCAGGTTATCGGTGAGCGTGACGCGCGCCCGGAAGCTGAACACGCCGATGGGCGTGGCCCGCCGGTAGTCGGCGGAGAAATCCCAGCCGTCGGTCCAGCCGTCACCGACGTTGTAATTGGCGAATGTGAACAACTCGACGCGGTTGGTCGCGGGGTCGCGCGTGACGCTGCCAGCCGGGGCGTCGGCGCCGAGGTTGGCGAGCAGCTGGACGTTGTTGACGTTGCGGATGAGCCCGAGCTTCCGGATGAACCAGTACTCGACGTTGAGGCGCAGGTCCTTGAACGCGCCGGAGGTCGGGGCCCAGATCACGCCCGCGTTCCAGTTTTCGGAAGTCTCGGGCCCGAGTCCCGGGTTGTTGCCGGCGATGCTGAGGGAGGCGTAGCTCTGGCGGAGGACGGGATCGTAGAAGACCGGAGTGACGCTGGGCGGCTGGAGTCCTCCCGTGTTGATGCGCTGGGTGAGCTGAGCGAACGTCGGCGGGAGAAACGCCTCGGCGTAGGAGGCGCGCACGGTGACGGCGGGGAGCGGTTCCCACTTCAGCCCGAGCGTGGGCCGGGTTGCGCGGAGTTTCGCGATGTCCTGCCGGCTCTCGGTGGCGCTCTGGGTGATCCGCGGCGGAATGGCGTCGGGGAACACGTTGATGCGGCCGTTGGGGTTGGTGTAGACGTGAAACTCCTCGGAGCGAACGGCGGCCTGGAGCTCGAGGGCGCGGACGAACCGCAGCTCGTTGCGGCCGGAGATGACCGGCACGCTGAGCTCTGCGTGGCCGGAGTAGGTGGAGATGCGCTGGCCGATGAAGTAGGAGTGCTGGTTGGTGGGGTTGGCGCCGGTGCCGCTGAGGGGCGGGAACGTGCCGCCGACGTAGGCCTGCGGGAGTCGCTCGGTGTAGATCTCGGTGCCGACGGTCAACGTGGGCGGGCCGCCCGGCAGCGAGAACAACGGGCCCGACGCGCGCAGGTTGTAATCGAGCATCGTGTCCCGGTTGTAGCCGGTCCAGTCGCCGTACCACCGCGGGAAGTCGATCGGGTGGGCGATGGTGTCGACGAACGGGTTGAGGGTGCCGTTGTAGAGCAGCGTGGCGTTGCCGCCGAACGTCGTGGCGTTGGCGAGGTTCATGAGGTCGTAGAAGACCTTCTGCGAGGAGACCGAGTAATTGCAGTCGACCGCGGCGCGCCAGTCGCGCGGCAGCTTCACGACGGCGCCGATCACGGCGTTGGCGGACTGGTTGGTGATGTCGTTGCGGCTGGCCTGGCTGGCGGGGATGGGAATGCTGACCCAGACGTTCTCGCGGAACGGGTTGGTGGGCGCGTTGCCGGGCACGGCGAACTGGTAGTTGCCGTTACCGAGCGGCACCCAGAACGAGTCGATGAGGCTGCTGCGCTGGAACGCGAAGTCGGCGAAGAGGCTGATCCGGTCGTTCAGCCGGTGGTCGACGCGCGCCATGCCGGATTGCTTGCGGGTGACGTGGGCGAGCGTGCTCTCGTAGCCGCGGAAGACGCTCGGTGAGAAGTCGAGGTTGTAGCGGCCGGCGTTGGCGAGGAGCTGCGCGCCGAGGGTCGCGGCGGGCGTCGACGCGGAGGTGCCGTACGGGATGTAGGTGAAACGCGAATTGAGCGGCGTCCCGCTTTTGAGCGTGAGCGTCTGCGTCTGGGCATTGGCGAAGCCGTTTACCGCGCCGGTGTTCAGCGCGATGTTCGGCGTGGCGCCGCTCACGAAGGTCTGCGTCGCCGAGTAGAACCGCGCCGGGTCGTTGGCCACCGCGCGCCGGAAGTATTGCTCGATGAACGGCCGGTCCTTCAGGCGCAGTGGCTTCCCGTCGCTGTAGCCGCCGCTGATCGTGACGTGCGTGCGGGCGCCGATCGGGAAGCCGTAGATGGCGTTCACGGTGCGCACGGGTGCGTCGGTATCGAACGGGTTCTGGTAGGACACGCTGACCTGCCCGCCGCGGTAATTGCGCTTGAGGATGACGTTGACGACGCCGCCGACCGCGGTGCCGCCGTAGAGTGCGGACGCGCTGGAAGGCAGCACCTCCACGCGCTCGATCGCGGCCAGCGGGATGCCGTTGGTGTCGGGCTGATAAGTCGCGCCGCGGTTGGCGAAGTTCGCGGCGCGCTGGCCGTTGATGAGGATGAGTGTCTGCGAGGCACCCAGGCCGCGCAGGTTGATCGAGCTCGTCGCGCCGAGCTGGTTGGTGAGGCCGTTGGGGTCGATCTGCGCGTTGCTCTCGGAGACGGTGTTCTGCGTGAGGTTGTCCTTCAGCAGCTCCTCGAGGTCGACCTTGCCGGAGCCCTCGATCTCCTCGGCGCTGATGATGTAGTAGGCCTGCACGTCGTTCACGCCGCGCGGGATGTCCATGTTGGCGTCGGTGAACGGCACCGGCTTCTTGTCGAAGACCTTGAACTCGGCGAGGACGCTCACGCCCTCTCGCGCGGCGGCCGGGGCCGGGGCGGCGGGAGTAGCCGGCTTCGGCGCGGTCTGGGCAATGGCCGCGAGCGGGAGCAGGGAGAGGACGAGCGCTTTCATCGGCGTATGTCTTGGCCGCGGTTCACTTCTTTCCCGCGGCGGAGCCGGAAAGGAAAACAAACGCGCCACGTTTGTTGGCGCTCACGAGGTCGGGGATGCCGTCTCCGTCCGCGTCGGCCACGACGAGTTGCACGCCGATGCCCGAGGCCGCGTCGATCTGGCGTGGTTCGAAACGCACTTTGCCGCCCTCGCGCCGGAGCAGGAACGCCTGGATGACCGGATCGGCGTTGGGCTCGGCGTCGCCCTTAGGGCCGTGGGCCCACCAGCGCTTGCCGGTGATGATGTCGGGCAGCCCATCGCGATCGAGGTCGGCGAGCGCGACCGCGTGGAGCTGGGAGAACTGCACGCCGCCAAGCTTCTCGTCGGCCTTGGTCGAGGTGATCGCGTGTTCCTTGAACGTGATCGCACCGTCCGCACCGCGCACCTGCTCGAACCACGAGAGGCCGTAGCCGTGGGCGTCCTTCGCCGAGACGACGTCGGGCAGCCCGTCGCCGTTCACGTCCGCCACCAGCATCTGCGAACTGCCGCGGCCGGGTGCGAACGGGAACGGGTGTTTTTTCCAGACCGGATCCCCTGCCAGGGACGCGGGCTGCTCCCACCAACCGTCCTTCTCAAGGAGGTCGGGCCGGCCGTCACCGTTGAGGTCGCCGAAGCCGAGGCCGTGGGTGAAACGCTGCCATTGGCCGGGCGGTGAAATCGGGTGAAAGGTCCACGGGCGCGTGGGGTCCTTCGGGTCGGGCGTCGCGTACCCGAGCCGCATGAGGCTCGAGCAGATCAGGACCGGCTGCCCGTTGCCCAGCAGGTCGCCGAAGGTCGGCGACTCGTTGTCGACCGGCAGGTAAACGACGCGGCGCCGCCACGCGCCACCCTTCTCGCCGGGATTCTCGTACCATGACGCGTCCACTCCGGGAAAACCGAGCACGAGGATATCGGCCCAGCCGTCGCGGTTGAAGTCATGCGCGAAGGCGAAAAAATTGTCGGAGTACTTGAGCGGATCGAACGGCGCCGCCGGGTAGAACTCATGGCGCTTTTTGAAGTCCGGTCCCTCGTACCAATACGGACCCGCGACGACATCGGTCACGCCGTCACGGTTGAAGTCGCCGAACGTCGCGCCTTCGGCGAGGAACTGGTCGCTGAGCTGGAGCTTGCGGTACTTCGCGATGTCGGCCGCCGATGCGGCGGCGGCGAGCAACAGGAACACGACGGCGGACGGACGGAAGCACGGTGCGATTCTCATGGGGTGAGGGGGTTCTGGGAGGTGTGCGTCGGAGGACAGACACCCGGCGGGGTAGCCGGTGGAGAGTAGACGTTTCCGGCGGACCGGGCGTCAAGGTCTCGCGCCTTTTCGACGGTAGCACCGGGCCGTTTCACCACGGAGGCTCAGAGGCACGGAGGTGGGGACCCCGCCTTCGCCAAGCCTATGGCGGGCAGGCACGGAACACTCGGAAAGCGCGGAAGCGACTTTCCGGAGGCAGATGCGCTGACCTGAAGTTCCAATCTCAGCGTGCGCGTTTTGTGCTTTTTTGCGGCCAACCATAGAATGGCCGCGAAGAGGCACAAGAGGCGCAAGAATCGGGAGAAGCCTTATGGATGCGCGGTCAAAATTTTGAGTTCGAGGACGATTTCCCTGATTCACTCTCACTTTCCCTCATCCCTCCCGGCGCTACGCAGGCGCGCCGGGAATCCCGTTGACCGGCTTTTCCCGCCGCGGGTTAGGCTGGCGGGATGTCTTTCCCGGATCATCGGTTCTTCGCGCCAGCGTCGGTGCGCGGCGCGGTCTGAAGCCCATGTCGATCGTCCTGCTCGTCGCGATCGTGACCGTCGCCGCATTCGCCCAGGGGCTGACCGGCTTCGGCTTCGGGTTGGTCGCGATGGCGCTGCTGCCGCTGTTCATGGATTTCAAGGACGCGGTCGCGCT
>JBEGJD010000378.1:0-10531 GCA_041184765.1 Verrucomicrobiota bacterium
AGGGTGGCGGAGGAGGCGGCGGCGGGCAGGGTCGCGGCGAGGCCAAGATGCCCACGCCGGCGTTCCGCACCGAGGTTCCGGCGCAGGCGTACGACCTGATCCTCGGCCGTCCGACGCGTGATTCCGCGGTGCTCAGCGTGCTGTGCTACCAGGAGCGCGAAGGGCAGGTCGCTTACGGGTTCGCGTCGGGACAACTGGAAAAGATCACGCCGCCGCGCCGTTTCGCGGCGGGTGAGCCTGCCGACGTAGCGCTCACGGGCCTGCCGGCCAACGCCCGCGTGTTTTACGAGTTTCGCTCGCGGCGCGGCACCTCCGGTGAGTTCGAGCGCACGCCTGAGCGCAGCTTCCACACCGCGCGCCCGGCGGGTGCGGCGTTCGTCTTCACGGTGCAGGCCGACCCGCACCTCGATTTCGGCACCGATCCCGCCGTTTACCGGAAGTCCCTCGCCAACGCGCTCGCGGCGCGCACCGATTTCCACGTCGACCTCGGCGACACGTTCATGGTGGACAAGTACCTGAAGTTCACCGACGCCGCGCCGCAGTACCTGGCGCAGCGGCATTACTTCAGCCTCGTGGGGCACAGCGCGCCCGTGTTCCTCGTGCTCGGCAACCACGACGGCGAGCAGCCGGCGCGCGGCGGTTCCGGCCCCGATTCGATGGCCGCGTGGTCGAACGGGATGCGGAAGCGGTACTTTCCCAATCCGGTGCCGGATGCTTTCTACACGGGCAACGGCACCGCGCACCCGACGCTCGGTCTGCTGCAGAACTACTACGCGTGGGAGTGGGGTGACGCGCTGTTCATCGCACTCGATCCGTTCTGGAATTCCTCCCGCGGCGAGCGGGGTGGGGGAGGTCGCGGCGATAACTGGAACCGCACGCTCGGTCGCGAGCAGTACGAGTGGCTGCGGCGCACGCTCGCGACGAGCCGCGCGCGCCACACCTTCGTATTTTTGCACCACCTGGTCGGCGGCGAAACCCCCGAGGGCCGGGGCGGCTCCGAGGCGTCGCATTTCTTCGAATGGGGCGGCCGCGAACTCGACGGCCGGAACACCTTCGCCCAGAAGCGCCCCGGTTGGGAGGCGCCGATCCACGAGCTCCTCGTGCGCCGCGGACCGGCGATCGTCTTCCACGGACACGATCACCTCTATGTCCAGCAGGAGCGCGACGGGATCATCTACCAGCTCGTGCCGCAGCCCGGACACCAACGCTTCGACAACACCCGCAGCCTCGACGAGTACGGCTATAAGAGCGGCGTGAAGCAGGGCGCCTCGGGCATCCTCCGCGTAGCCGTCGATCCGGAGCGCGCCGTGGTCGAGTACGTGCGCGCCTATCCCGACTCCGCCGAGAACGCCACCCGCCGCACCGGCGCTGTCACGCACCGTTACGAAGTTAAAGGCCGCTGAAGCGGCCTCATGACCGGGCCGGAAGACGTGGGAGAGAGGAAGACTTGGGAGAGTGGGAGACCGGCGAGACCTAGGAGACGAGCCACCACCAAACACACCAAAGACCCGAAAGGGATTGAGGTGCCGCGGCACGACTTGTCCCCAGTCCGTATCCTCCGTCTGCGTCCTCCGTAGGCTCGGCAAAGGAGGAAGGCTGATTCGACGGAGGCGAATTTGAACCGCGGATTTATCAGGTGGCGCCGATGAATGCGGCGCTGCCGTGACCGAGGGGAACCAAGCCGAAAAAACACGATTTTCGGGTATAGCAGTGCGGATCGTGAGTTGGACGCGGCTGAACTCATCGAACGCCGCTGTGGCTGAAGCGTGGATGGGGACAGAAAAGCGGCCCCGGTCGTCTCGCAACCGGGGCCGCCGCTGGCGTACCTGTCTGTTCCTACCCCAAATTAACCTTCGCCAGAGTTACTGCGCGGAGTCCTTCGCGGTCTCGTCGACAACCACGAACAGCGTGGTGCCGCGGGAGAAGAGGCGCAGCAGGGTCTTCTTGCCGTCCGCCTTGGCGCTGAGCTCCACGGCTTCGCGGGCCGAGTTCACGGGCTGACGGTTGATCTCGAGAATCACGTCGCCGGGCCGCAGTCCGGACTTCGCCGCGGCGCTCGCGGGATCAACATCAGTGATGAGTGCGCCCTTCAGACGGGCCGGCAGATTGAGCTGGTTGCGCACCTGAGGCTTCAGGTCGTCCACCGTCACGCCGCTGAGCACGCCGTCATCGTTGTTCGCCAGCGCTTCGGGTCCGCCGGAAGAATCACCGCGCAGGGCCGCGGCGGTGCGCTCCGCCGTGGTCGCCTTGATCGTGCGGCTCTCGCCGTCACGGATGACCTCCAGCTCGACCTTCACGCCAGGCGGGATGGCGCCGACCTTGAACGTGAGCCGGTTGGCGTCCTCGACGGGTTCGCCGTTCACCTGGGTGATAACGTCCCCGTTGCGGAGGCCGGCCTTGGCGGCGGGGCTGCCCGGTTGCACGTCGGCGACGAGCGCGCCGCGACGATCCTTCAGGCCGAGCGATTCGGCCAACGTGGGCGTGACGTCCTGCGCGCCGACTCCGAGGAAACCGCGCACCACCTTGCCGTTGCGGACGAGCCCGTCGACGACCTGGCTAACGAGGTTCGACGGGACGGCGAGGCCCACGCCTTGGAAACCGCCGCTGCGGCTGAGGATGGCGGTGTTGATGCCGATGAGGCGTCCGTCGATGTCGATGAGCGCGCCGCCGGAATTACCCGGATTGATCGCGGCGTCGGTTTGCACGAAGTCCTCGTAGTCTAGCCCGAGCCCCGCGCGGCGGCCCTTGGCGCTGACGATCCCGGTGGTGACCGTTTCGCCGATGCCGAACGGGTTGCCGATCGCGAGGACGCGGTCGCCGACCTCGATGCGCGAGCTGTCGGCGAACGTCACGGCGGGTAGTTCCTTGGCCTCGACTTTGACCACCGCGATGTCGGTCTGCGGATCGCGGCCGACGACCTTGGCCTTCAACTCGCGGCCGTCGTCGAACGAGACGAGAACCTCGTCTGCACCCTGGATGACGTGGTTGTTGGTCACAATGTAGCCGTCGGTGCTGATGATCACCCCGGAACCCAAGCCACTCTGCGGGGGAGTTTGGATCCCCGGGCCCGGACCGAAGAACTGGCGGAACATCGGGTGATCGAAGCCGGGCGGCAGGGCCGGGTTGGCGCCGGCGACGCGCTTGGCCTTGGTCGACGTCGTGATTTTCACGACGCTCGGCGCGACGCGCTTCACGACGGAGGAGAAGCTGCCGGACTCGAGAGGCCCGCGGTTGACGTCGCGGGTATCGCGGCGGAGATCGACGGCGGACTTCGGGTCGGGCTTGGCAGATTGCGCGCCGGCGGCGAAGGCGCCCGCGAGGGCGACAACGCACGCGGCCAAAATGGCCGGCCGGCGGTTAAAAGAGCGATTGGGCAGGTGAGCGGTGTTCATGGCGTTCGTTGGAAGTTCGCCAAGGATGCCACACGCCCTTTGCCGGCGGCTTTCGCGGGGATTACAGATTGGAAAGGTTGGGGGAGGAACTGAGCAGGGCTGCGGCGTACGTTGCGCCGCATTCCTCCGTACCGGGGTGCACCACGAAGGAAAGCGAACCGGACCGAATGCCTTAGGAGGCGTGGTGTGGCCTCGTCTGTTTACCCGCTAATGTGTCCTACCGCAGATCGGATTTCAGAGATCGGTCTAAGCTCGTGATGCGCGGCGATATTTCCCCGCGTGTGGGTACCACGGATGGCGCTGATTCCACCGATAAGACTCCGCCCGGTTGCGCGGCTGTTCTCCTAACCCGCCGGCGGCAGGGGCTTGGTGAGCAGCGGTGAACTCAGTCCGGGCAAGCGTTCGGAGAACTCCTCGCGTTCACCGGCCTGGCGCAGGGCGCGCTGCACCATGCCGAGGCGCGCGTCGAGGTTGTCGACCATCGAGACGAAGACGGCCTCCGGCGTGGCGGCGTAGACGGCCGCGCCCCACTCGGGTTCGCCCTGATGGGAGAGGATGATGTGCTCGAGACGCTCCAGTCTTTCCGCGTCGAGCCGCGCCTTCATGCCGTGCTTCCGCGTCAACTGGTAGCCGAGAACAACGTGACCCTGGAGGATTCCCTTGCGGCTGCGCCGCGTGGCGAGCGTGCCCTCGTACTCGATGCACTTGCCGGTGTCGTGCAGCAGGATGCCAGCCAGCGCGAGGTCGGCGTCGACCTGGGGATAGTGGGGCAGGAGCGCGCGGGCGGCGCGGGCCATGTGCAGCGTGTGCTCGAGCAGGCCGTGACGGTAGGCGTGGTGCATCGCCACCGCCGCCGGTACCCAGCGGAAGACGGCGCCGACCTCCTCGAAGACGCCGCGTACCGTGAGCCGCAGTTCGTCGTGGCGGATAGCGTCGATGCAGTCGTTGAACTCCTTCCACATCGCCTCCGCGTCCTCAGGCGCCGTCTCCACCAGCGATTCCAGCACGCCGGGGGCCGCGAGCGCATCCTCGTCCAACGGCGTGGCGCGGTGGAGCCGCGGGGAGAAACGCCCTTGGTAGAATTCCACCTTGCCCTCGATGCGGACAACCGCGCCCTCGCCGGCGGCGCGCAGGATCTCCGAAACGGGACTGTCACCGAATACCGTGCAGCTGAACACGCCGCCGCGGTCCCCGAGGTCGACGCTATGGTACGTGTTGCCGTTGCTGGCGGTCTTGGCCTGCAGCTTTCGGACGACCAGCACCGCGATGAAGGCCCGACCGTTGTCGGCGGCCTCGAGGGCCTTCAGATCACGGACGGTGAAAACGGGGATTTCCTCGGGCATGGCGGGTCAGGTGGCGAAGGGTTCGGCGTGCGCCTTCACGAGTTTGGTGAAGTCACGAAAGAAAGGGTGCCGGGCGGAGCCCAGCAGGGAGTAGAACACGGTTTCGGACGGCATCACGTGCACGCCGGCGGCGCGCAACGCGCCGAGACAAACCTCGGCGTCGTCGCCACGGCGGGCGCCGATCACGTCGCTCAACAGGGTGACCGTGATCCCGGCACGAAGCGCGTCGAGGGCGGTTTGATGGATGCAGATCGGCGTCTCGATGCCGCACAGCAACAGATGGTCGATACTCCGTTTCTCGAGCAGCGCTGCCCGGATGGCGTCGTCGGCGAGGGCCGAGAATGTTTCCTTGGCGAAGACGGGGGCTTCCGGTGCGAGGGCGAGGAGGGAAGGCGCGGTCGGGCCGAGCTTGGCCGGCACCTGCTCGGTGAAGGCAACGGCGAGCCCGAGGCCTCGCGCCGCCGAGATCGCGAACGCCGCGCGGCGCAACGTGCGGGTCCCGCCGGGGATCGTTTCGAGAAACGCCGGTTGAAGGTCGACGGCGAGCAGGAGGGTGGTGGCGGCTTCGGACAAGGGAGAGCTTTGGTCGCGACAGTGGGTCGGGGTACGGGAGCGGGGAAGCGTTTTTTCACCCCGGAATCGGGACGTTTGAAAGTGCTGGCATCCGCCTTACCCGCCGGTAACGACATGCCGGATGGATTTGCAGCTGCAGCCCCTCGCGACCCAGTGCGCCGTGTCCGGCGAGCCCTTCACCCCGGGAGCGCGCGTCGCCAGCCACCTGGTGCGGATGGGGGCAGCGCTCGAGATCATGCGGTTCGACGTTTTGGAGACGCACCTCGGCGGTTTCCGGCCCGAAGGCTTCGTCGCCTGCCGTTGGGTGCAGCCCTTCAAGCCACGGCGGGCGGGCGAGAATCCCGACCGCGCGCTGAAGCTCACCGCGGAAAACCTTTTTGTCACGCTGGCCGACCCGACGACGGAGCCGACGCCGGAAAACACCCGCCTTTTGCAGTTCCTCGCGCTGATGCTCGAGCGGAAGAAGATACTCCGGCCGCGTGGCCCGAGCGCCGACGGTCTGCGGCAGCGCTACGAGCACGCAAAGTCGAAGGCGATCTTCGAGGTGCCGGCGGGCGAGTTGACCGCGGAGTTTTTCGTGGCGGTACAGGAGCAACTCTCGGTGCTGGTCGGTGCACCCAAGGCGGCTGCGGTCCCCGCGACTCCGCCCGCTGAGGCGTCCGCTCCGGCGGCGGAACCGTCCGCCCCGGCTTCGGCGTAAAATCAGATCCGCACCGGCAGAACGCGGGCCGCGAGGTGAGACTTCACCTGCGGGATAGTGAGCGTGCCGAAGTGGAAGAGGCTGGCCGCGAGGGCGGCACTGGCGTGGCCGCGTTCAAGCACCTCGGCGAAGTGATCGAGCGTGCCGGCGCCGCCGCTGGCGATGACGGGAACGCCCACCGCGTCGCTCACCGCCCGGGTTAGCTCGCAATCATAGCCGGCCTGCGTGCCGTCGGCATCCATGCTGGTGAGAAGGATTTCGCCGGCGCCGAGAGCGGCGGCTTCGGTGGCCCAGCGCACGGCGTCGAGAGAGGTGGGGTTGCGTCCGCCGTGCGTGTAAACCCGCCAGCCGCCGGTCGGCTCGCGTTTGGCGTCGATCGCGACGACGATACATTGGGCTCCGAAGCGGTCGGAGGCGGCGCGCACGAGCCTCGGGTCCTTGATCGCGGAGGTGTTCAGCGAGACTTTGTCCGCGCCGCTACGCAGCATGGCCTCGATGTCGGCCAAGGAGCGCAGGCCGCCGCCGACGGTGAGTGGCATGAAGCACTGCTCCGCGGTGGCGGCGACGACCTCGTGCATGATGCCGCGGTTGTCGGACGACGCCGTGATATCGAGGAAAACGAGCTCGTCGGCGCCTTGGGCGTCGTAAGCGCGCGCGCACTGCACCGGGTCGCCGGCGTCGCGCAGTTCCTGGAACTTCACGCCCTTGACGACACGACCCGCGTTGACGTCGAGGCAGGGGATGATCCGGCGCGAGAGCATGTGGAGCGGGCGGCCGGTCGCGCGGACGGGACCGGCCGGCCGTGGGCCGTCACCCGATGCGGGCGACGTCGGGCTCGAAGTTGACGGCGAGTCGGTAGACCTGGCCCGGGCGCATGATCAGCGGGTGCTCACGCGCGAGGGTCTGGACGTAGTGGATCTTGCCGTAGTTGGTGCGGTAGGCCGGATCGGCGCTCACGACCTCGGTCTCGCGCCAGGTCGCCTGGAAGTCGTCCTTGGCCACGCTGCAACGCAGTCCCTGCGCGCCGAGGGTGGGGGCGCCGGTGGCGTTGTACTTCGAGTGGGGTGCGGCGATCACCAGACAGTAGCGGAACTTGTCCAGGGTGACCTGCTGTTTGACGGTGTAGGCGAACTCGCAGCCGATCTTCGAACCGGCGAACGTCCATTGCACCTTCACGCTGCCGAGCCCCTTGGCGAACTCTTCCTTGGTATTGATGAGCTCGGGCTGGTCGTAGCGGAAGTAGAAGCTGTTGCGGAGGCCCAGGCCGGTGACGCAATTCTTGCCGTAGAAGGCGGGCAGGGTGACTTGTTCGCCGAACGTGAGCTCCGGCAGGAGCACCGGCAGGTAGGTGTTGTTCGGCCAGTCGAAGATTCCCGGGCTGTGCGGGAACGACAGGGAGTCACTGGTCAGCGTGGAGCCGGAGCTGACGAGCGGGATCTGCAGGTGCAGGCCGGACTCGGCGTCACGGTAGAGGAAGAGGCCCTGCTCCTTGCGGTTGGACTTGTCGAAGATGACGAAGCGGCCGGAGGTGCGCGGTGGCTCGACGCGCGGGGCGCCGGCTGGCATCTGGACGGTCTTCGCGAGGCGCGACCACTGGCAGAGGTAGCGGGCGGCGTCGAAGTTGGCCATCCGCGTCGTGTGTTGCACGTAGGCGGTTCGCTCCTCGTCGCGCAGATCGAGAAAGCCATGCTCCTGGTCGAGATAGGTCTCGTAGAAGAACATGAACAACCGGCGCAGGATATCGTAGTACCGCGTCTTCTGGTCGTCCGGAATCCATCCGTCCCGCAGGCCCTGCAGGATGAGGCTGATGCAATGCATCTGGCCGTAGGCGCCGGCGGCGCGGCCGAACGCCCAGCCCAACCCGTCGTGACGGACGAGGTCGGGCATCATCTTGATGTATTTCTCGGCGTAGGTGCGGAGGGTCGGGAGCTTGCGGTCGCGGACGCCCGAGTTGGCGTGCAGCTGGAGGGCGGAGCGCGCGAAGACGAACGCCATCACGCCGTAGAGGTTGAAATTGCCGCCGAACCCCTCGGTGGAGTCGTCGAAGAACCCGGCCGAGCTGGTCTGGTTGATGCGGTCGCACATCCGCTCGATGAGCCGCGAAGTCTCGTCCTTCTTGGAAAGCCCGAGGCTGAAGCGGGCGACGGCCTTGGCGATGTTGAAGGCCTGCCAGTGGTTGTCGTAGTCGCTGCGGTGGAGCAGGGCCTTGTCGATCCGCTGCTGGGTCTCCTCGACGAGGCGCTCCCAGACGGGATTGCGTTCCTTGGAGGGGCCGAAGGCGAGCAGGCCGAGCGCGGCGTACGCGAGGCCGTTTTCGGCGGCCGGCTCGGTGAACATCTGCGCGGTGATGCAGCGGGCGGCGAGGTCTACGATGTCGTGACCCTGCACGGTCGTCTCGCCGGTGGCGCGGTAAAACTCACCGAGCGCGAAGGCGACGTGGCCGGGTTCATCCGGACGGGACTGCTCGTTGTGGGCGGGAAGGACGGTGCCGTCGGGCTGAATTGAGCCGATGTTGTGAGCCAACATCGAGCGGGCCATGTCGAGACACTGCTCGGAGAAACTATGCATGCGGTGGTTTGCGGAAGGCTGGAGACGCCGGTCAGGCGTCCGGGGAAACGTTGAATTTCAGAAGTTTGCGGGGAGGGGCAAGAGGTAAAAGCCCCGGATCGATCAGCGCGCGATGAGTTTGAGGAACTCGGCGTTGGACTTCGTCTTGGAAAGACGCGCGATCATGGTGTCGGTCGCCTCCTCGATCTTCTGCTGCACGAGCGCGCGGCGGAAGAAATGGATGCCCTCAAGGGTCTTGGCGTCGATCAGCAGCTCCTCCTTGCGGGTGCCGGAGGCGCCGATGTTGATGGCGGGCCAGAGGCGCATCTCGGCGCATTTGCGGTCGAGGACGAGCTCCATGTTGCCGGTGCCCTTGAACTCCTGGAAGATGACGTCGTCCATGCGGCTGCCGGTCTCGACCAGCACGCTGGCGACGATGGTGAGGGAGCCGGCCTCCTCGGTGCGGCGGGCGGTGGCGAACAACTGGCGCGGTTTCTCGAGGGCGCGCACATCGAGACCGCCGGAGCCGGTGCGGCCGGAATTGCGGGCGGTGTTGTGGGCGCGGGAAAGGCGGGTGATCGAATCGACGAACAACACGACGTCGCGCCCGGCCTCGACGAGGCGCTTGGCGCGCTCGATGCAGAGGTCGGCGATACGGATGTGGTTCTCGATCTGTTCGTCGTTGGAGGAGGCCCAGATCTCCGCGGCGGAGACGCTGCGGCGAAAGTCAGTGACTTCCTCCGGACGCTCGTCGATGAGGAGGATCATGACGTGACACTCGGGATTGTTCTCGAGCACCCCGAGGGCCATGTCGCGGAGCAGCGTGGTCTTGCCGGTGCGCGGCGGGGCCACGATCAGGCCGCGCGTGCCCTTGCCGATCGGGCAGAAGAGGTCGACCGCGCGCGTGGTGAGGCGGCCGTCCTTCATTTCCATCTTCAGGTGCTGGTTCGGCGAGATGGTCGTGAGCGTGGTGAACTCGAACAGCGCGCGTCGGTTCTCCAGCTGCACCCCGTCGACGGTCTCGATGAACCGCATCTTGGGGTTCGGGAAGCGGCCGTCGGGCGGGAACGCAGTGCCGCCGATCACGGACCCGGCGCGCAGTTTGAAGCGGCGGATCAGTTCCTTCGGCACAAAGGTGTCGGTGGGGCGGCGTTTGCAGCCGCGCTTGAGGTCGATCAGCTGGCCGTTGCCGCCGCGCTGGAAATCGATGTCGAGCACGCCCTCGACGCGGATGGTGTTCTCGACCGGGGCAGGGGCCGGCGCGACGCCGGGGGTGGCTGCGGCGGGCGCGGGCGCCTCGCTGGCGTTCGGCGGCGGGGTCGCGGCGACGGGAGTGGGTTCGGCCTGGGCCGGAGCGGGTTTCTTTTCCATGACAAACGTAAGTGCGGTGGGTCCCGAGACTTGACGCTTTGAAAACTCTGCGCGGGATAAGGAGCGGTTGCTGTGCCCTTAAACCCTTAATCCGACACGCACGTGCCAGATCAGACGATTACCTCAGTTTCCCGGGAATCCCGGAAGTTCAGGCCTTCGGCCGAGTTCAAAGCCCAAGCAAATCTTGGGAGCGAGACTCTGTACAAGAAGCTCTACGCCGAGTCTGTCAATAGCCCAGAAAAGTTCTGGGCCCGTCAGGCCAAGGAGCATCTCGTCTGGCGCAAGCCGTTCAAAAAGGCGCTGAAATGGGACCCGCCGCACGCGCAGTGGTTCACCGGCGGCAAGCTCAACGTCGCCGAAAACTGCCTCGACCGCCACCTCGGCACCCATCGCGAGAACAAGGCCGCGATCATTTTCGAGGGTGAGCCGGGCGACGTCCGCACGATCACTTACAAGCAGCTCCATTTCCACGTCTGCCGCGTGGCCCATATCTTCCAAAACATGGGAGTGGGTGAGGGCGATCGCGTCGCTATCTACATGCCGATGATCCCCGAGGCGGTCGTCGCCATGTTGGCCTGCGCCCGCGTCGGGGCCATCCACACCGT
>JBEGJD010000379.1:0-4573 GCA_041184765.1 Verrucomicrobiota bacterium
GTCGCCTTGGCAGATTCCTCCTGCCCGGGGGGCTTCGCGGAGGCCATCCGCTCCTTGCGGTCCGCGCTGGCGCTGGAGCATCACAAGGAGGGCTCCGGCGGAATGGTCTTCGTTGTCTGCAGTAGCACGCCCGGCGAGGGCAAGTCCACGCTTGCGCTCAATCTCGCCCATGCGTCCGCGAGCTCCGGGCTGAAGACGCTGCTCATCGACGCCGATCTCCGCCGCGGGACCGTCGGGCAGCGGCTCGGGCTGCCTCCCGAGAATCCGGGCTTGGCCGACTACCTGCGTCAGGAGGCGGACTGGCGCGCCTTTGTGCGGCCCATCGACGATCTTGGTTTTTCAGTCATGACTTGCGGCGCCAACTCCTCGGCGCTGGTCGACCGGCTGATGTTCAAGCTGCCTATGGCCCTCACCGTGGAAACCAAGGCGGAGTATGACACGGTGATCATTGATTCGGCGCCCATCATACCGGTCAGCGACACTATCCCCTTCCTCTCCCGCGTCGATCGGGTGATCTTTGTCGTGCGCCTGCGCAACGCCCTGATCTCGACGGCGGGAAGAGCCTTGCAGGTCCTGAAACGCTCCGCCCGCCGGGATCCTCTGGTCGTGGTCAACGGTACGCGTCCGTCGGACGGACACGATTACTACGACTACTCGGCTTATCGCTACTACGGCGGCCGCCGTTCCTGAGCCAGCCTTCGCCGGCTCCCAACGTTTCGAGTGGGCCCTAGCGCGTGGTCCGGCCCGCCAGTCCGCGCAACGCTTCCGTCACGGCTCCTCGCTCATCGCCCGACGCCGCCAACGCCCGCGCATGCCGAAGCCGGAACCAGGCGGGAGCCTTTTCGTTCGCGCAGATCACCGCGAGTGCCCGGGCGGACTCTTCGGTCGGCGTGGCGAGCACCAGCGTCCTCAGTTCGGCAAAGCGCCCGGCCGCGAGCAGCGATTCGATGGTTCCCTGCGGACGGGGTACTCCGGGCTTGGCCGGCTCCTCCGCTGGCAGCTGGCGTTCAAGCGCGCGCCAGGCGGCTTTCGCCCGGTCCGCTTCCAGCAGTGACCGCGCGGCCTCCTTCCAGAAATCCGGATCTTCGGTCTCCAAGCGCGCCGCGACGCTCTCGATGAATTCAGGCCGCTGCAGTCCGCGGGCGACGCGCAGGAACTGGCGGGCTACTGCCGCCCGCGTTTTCGCCACCTCGGGCCGCTTAGCCCAAGTCTCAAGCTCCCGGGCCGCCTCGGCGCGAGGCAGTCCTTCGATGAACAGGAAGTGGTCGGGTCCGGTTTCCCGCGCCAGATCGAGCCAGTACCTCCACGGGGTCGCGGGAAACGCCGCCTGCGCCTGCACGAGGTAATCGAAGCCAAGATCGCCCGCGCGCGTGATCGCGTCGCGCCAGAATTCCCGCGCGGCTTCCGGTGAGACGGGGTGGACCAGCTTCGCCGCCGCGAAGGGATACGTCACCGCGCGGTGCTGCAGTTTCACGGCCGCCCGCAGGCGCGCGAGGTTGGCCGGCTCCAGCGCGGTTTTCTCGCCGTCCGCGAGCGCCGCGGTCCAGAGTCGTGAGGGATCAAGCAGGCTCCAGCGCAATGCGCGCGCCCCGGGACCTGCGGACCAGAGGGCGAGCACGATCCCGGCCGCGAGGGCCGCGGCCGTCGCCCCGGTCTCTCCGCGCACCCTTACAAACGAGGTTCGTGGCCCGGCCGCGATCCCGACCAAAATCATCCCCGCCGCGAAGTTTTCCGGCCGGTGCAGCGCGATGTCGGTCACGCCCGCCGCCAGCCACGCGACCAATCCCGCCCGCGCGATCGCGCCGGGCTCGATTGCTTCCGTTCCAGTCGCGTCCGTCCCCGGTCGCAGGAGTCGCCACGCCAGCGCGGCGAGCAGCGCCAGCGGCACCAGTCCCCACTCGGCCGCGAGCAGCACCCAGCTCGAATCGGGGTGAGAAAGCCGTGCGTCGAACACGATCCCGAGCCGGCCGAAAAGCGGGTAGACGGTTTCAAAGGCGCCGGCACCCACGCCGAACAGCGGGCTGTCACGCACCAGCGCCATCGCGTCCCGCCAGATCCCCAAACGGTAATCGCCGGTGAAATCGGCCATGCGCCGCACGAGCGCCGGCTGGAGCGCGGCCGCGATGAGCGCGATCCCCGCGCCCGTGGCCGCGGCGAGCAACCACGGGTGTTTCCACCGGCCGGTGCTTCCGAGCCATCCCGCCGCCAGCGCCGTTGTCCCCGCCAGCAGCGCGAGCAGGCCCGTCCAAGAAGACAAGGCGGCAAGGGGCGACAACAACGCCGCGGCCACCGCCGCGTGCAGCGCCGCCGCCGCCACGCGGGATCTCCCCCAGGCGCGAAGCGCGAGGCCGAAATGCAGCACCACCCCCATCGCCAGCAGCGCCCCGGCTCCATTCTTGCTCGCCGCGATCCAGCCGGGGGCCTCGGTGGGCGAGAGCCCTGCCTTTGATTGGCGGGCGATGACCGCTCCGAAGCCGGTGATGAGCCATGCCAGGGAGGCCAGCACGAAGGTTCCCCGGTGCGCGGACCCCGCGGTCGCGCGCGCCAAGGCTAGTGCGGCTGCGCCTCCGATCAGGAGTCCCGCCCATTGCGCCGCCGCGGCTCCCAGCGCGGGATTTCGCGCGGTGGCTGGCCATTCGAGTTCGCTCGTCGCGAGCGCCGCCTGGCGTTCCAGCACGCCGGATGGTTCCGGCAGCGGCACGAGATCCTTCACAATGAGAAGAGCCAGCAGCAACGCGGCTCCAGCCATTGAGAGGGACATTCCACGCGAGTCGCCGGCTGGTCCGATGCGCGGCGTGAAGACAGCGCACGTCCACACGATTACGCCCAAGGCGGCAAGGGCCGGCACGGGCGCCCGCGGAGCCAGCAGGCAACAGATCGCCGCTCCGGCCAAGCCGGCGGCTCCGGCGATCGTGGGTGCGCGGTGCGCGGGGATCATCGCCGACACACGCCCGCGAACCGCGCGGCGTTGTTTACCGGCTTACGTTCCGCGTCTGCGGTGGGACCGAGATCGCGGTGGTGGGAGGTACAGCCGGCGGTGCCACCGGCGCGACGGGCGCCGGCGGAGTCACCACCGGAGTTGGAGCGGGCGCCGGCGGGGGCGCGACCGGAGTGGGGGCCGCCACGGGAGCAGCAGTCGTGGTGGTGGCCGGAGAGGCTGCGGCTGCGGATGAGGAGGTGGCTGCACCGGTTCCTCCGGAAGCGGCGGGGGCCGGTGCCGCGGCCGCTTGCGCGGCCGGAGCGGGAGCGGGAGCAGGAGCCGCCACGGCGGCTGCCTGTTGCAACGCCCGCACTTCCGGTACCTGCAGGATGGGTTCCGGTTTGCTGGTGAATAGACCCACGTTGGAAAGCGTCAGTGGTTGGCCGGGATTGTCCGGCACCCAGACGATCGCCACGCGCTTCACCTTCACGTCGCTCACGTCGGCGCTCACCGTCGGTTTCGAGCCGTCCAATTCAAACTCCGTGATCACCCGCCCCGAGGAGAGATCGGGCGTGCCGTCGTCCTTGAGGGCCACGATGCGAATCTTTCCCTTCTGCTGGCCGACGTCCAGCGCGACGCGGTTCATCTCCACCTCGCCGGCCAGATTGATGACGGTGAAGGCGGCTTGCCCGGACGCGGCTGCCGCCAGCGTGCCACCTTCGCCTTCGACGAGCTTTTCCCCCACTCCTTGCCCCTTCGCGCCGAGGGAGGCCGTGGCGACGTTGACCAGCTGTTGGGCGCCCCCTTGCTGCGCGCGGGAGACGGAGGTGGCAAGAGCCATGGAGGCGAGTGCAATCAGGGCGAGCGTGGTGGTCTTCATGGGCTTTCTCTCTGGAACTACATAACCGACGTGCGGTTTTGGCCAAGTAAATCCTCCGGCTGTCCCCGAATCGAGTTTTTGGGGACGGGGATTCCACCGGCGCGCGATGAATCCATTTGCTCCATCGCGGTCGGCGTGTCCTCTCCGCGGTGGGAATGCCTCGTACCAACCATCGCGTTTTGTGCCC
This sequence comes from Verrucomicrobiota bacterium, assembly GCA_041184765.1. Classification (GTDB taxonomy): domain Bacteria; phylum Verrucomicrobiota; class Verrucomicrobiia; order Opitutales; family Opitutaceae; genus ER46. The sequence goes on from JBEGJD010000379.1 coordinate 3,988, forward strand.
CCGGACTTGCCGTCGCGCCCCGGCCGCGCACCGCTGCCTTCACCATGGCTGACCCGTCCGCTCCTCCGGCTTCATCTCCGCCGCGGGGGGTCTGGCGCCGGCGAGGACGGTGGGTGCTGCTCGCGCTGGGGCTGACGTCGGCGGCTGTCGCGGTCGCTTGGAAGCCGGCGACCAAACTCTGGCAGCGGGGCGAGCAACGCTATGTGCGTTGGCGCGTCGATCGTTTCCTGAATCAGGCCGGCGAGGCGGTCCGTTCGGAACGACCGCAGGTCGCGCGTGCGGCCCTCGAAGCGGCCGCTGCGCTGGCACCGGGTGATTGGACCATCCGCTTGGCGCTGACCGATGTGCTTCTTACGCTTGGTTCAGTCGCCGAGGCGGATGCCCTTTGGAGAAGGTGGATGGACGAACTGGATCCGAACGACCGGCGCCGTCTACCGGTCGTTTATGCGGGGAAGCTCCTGGCGGCGGGGCAGTTTGACTTCCTCGGGCGGCTCGGCTGCCGCCAGCTGGTGGAGGCAGGGCCGGATTTCGGTGTCTGGCTCAACGTCACCGCGGAGGCCGGTGCTTTGGCGGGTGGCCCCGCGCT
>JBEGJD010000380.1:0-5223 GCA_041184765.1 Verrucomicrobiota bacterium
CCCAAGGCTGCCCCCGCCAGGGCCATTGCAGGCTGTGCAGGAGACTGAGGGCGATGTCCTGCACGGATTTCGCCTTCATGTGCGCGTGCCATTCCACCTCCACCCGCAGCGCCAGCCCCGCTGCGACCAGCATGGCGCAGAGCAGGAGCGTCGGCCAGGAGCCGCGCCACGTTTCCTCGCGGCGCACGAGACGCCAGCCGAGCACGATCAGCACGGCGGCCGACGCCAGCAGGCCCGAGCCCATCGAGCCGAGTGCGGCGGTGGCGGAGAAGGCCCCCAGCCACCAGCCGCCTGAGCCGGGTCGCCGCGACGGCAGCAGGCCGATCGCCGCGAGGGAGAGGCCGAGCAGCCAGTACTGCTGCGAGTGGAAGCCCCCGAGAACGTTCTGCCACGCGAGCGGCAGGCCGAAGAGACCGGTAAGCAGCAGGAAAAGCCCGGTCAGGGCGGGCCACGCGAACCATCGCGCCGCGGCCAGCCAGAGCGCCGTGGCAACGGCGGCGTGCAGCAGCGCGTTGGTTGTCGCCTCGAGTCGCGAATCCCATTGGCCGTTGGCGACGCCGAGCGCGAGGTTCTGCAGCTTGGTCAAGATCACGCGGTGCTCGTTGTGCGGGCGCACCACGTGCGGCAGCAGTTCCTCGCCCTTGTGCCACGGGATGAAAAGCGCGCCGCCCTCCGCGTCCCACTGGTCCCAGTCGGGCATGGGAGAGCCGTATTTCCCGAACGTCGCCCACTTCGCCGCCACGATCAGCGTGAACAGGCAGGCGGCGAAGGCGGCGGTGAGGATGCGGTGGGGCATCGGTTGCCCTGATCAACGCCGCTCGGCGGCCGGTGGCTCAAGCTTGCAGTTCCGTCAGGAAGTCGGCCGGCCGCATGAGCGCACGCTGGAAGTTGGTCTTATTAGCGCGGTTATTTTACCGCCGGGTCCAGTCCTCATCTCCACGGTCGCAGTGGGCTCACTCAGGCTGGTGCGTGAGGAGGCCGATCTCCCGGTTTGTGAAGCATGCTCGGAGCGAGGTGGGTCGGTTGCGTTCTGAGTGGTGGAGGCGAAATAACTCTGTCGCAGCCGAGGTCGTGCCCTCCACTGGTGGGGTGACTGGTTGGGTCACTGGTGGGGTGGATCGCACCGGAACAATAAGGATGGGGGATGCCGTTTCCTGACCTTTCGGGCGAGATGGCTTATTTCGGCGACTCTGGCCGTGACTCTAGCCGTGACTCTGGCCGCGCGGACTTTTGTCACCCGGCGAAACTGTCGGGTCAGTGTCGGTATTTGTAGGACAATTTCCCGGGAGCGCGAGGCGGCTAGCGGCGTTTCACAGCGGCTGGCCTCCTTCGTTCAGGAGCTTCAGGTAGCCATCGTAGACGAAGACGCGGTTGCGACGCTGGCCGGTGATTTCACGGGCGATCCCGCGATCGACGAGGGCGAGCATGGCCTTGGAGGCGGCCGGGAAGCTGATCTTTTGACTCCGGGTCAGGTGGTTAAGGGTCAGAAGCGGTCGCTCGCGCAGGGTGGAGAGCACCTTGGCCGCACCAACGCCGCGGCGGCCTAACTCCCGCAAACTGGCCTCGTCGGACTGGAAGAGAGTCGCCAAGCGTCGCGCGGTCTCGACCGCCTGTCCCGCCGTCCGCTCGACGCCTTCGAGAAAGAAATCCACCCACGACTCCCAGTCACCCGTGGCGCGAACCCGCGTCAGGTGTTCGTAGTAGAGCGCGCGGTGCTCCTTGAAGTAGAGCGAAAGGTAAAGCAGCGGCTGGGAGAGGAGGCGTCCCTGATGGAGCAACAATGCGATGAGCAATCGGCCCAATCGCCCGTTACCGTCGAGGAAAGGGTGGATGGTCTCGAACTGCACATGAGCGAGTGCCGCCTTCACCAGCACCGGCAGGCCGGATTCAGTCTCGTGAAGAAACCGCTCCAAATCAGCCATGCAGGCCTCAATCTCCTCCGCTGGTGGAGGCACAAACGCGGCGTTACCGGGACGGGTGCCGCCTATCCAGTTCTGACTCCGCCGAAATTCGCCCTGCTGTTTCTCGCTACCGCGGCCCCGCTTCATGAGGACCTCGTGGATCTCGCGCAGCAGGCGGTTGCAGAGAGGAAAGCCCTCCTTGAGGCGATCCATGCCGTGGGTCAGGGCGGCGACGTAGTTGGAGACTTCAACCACGTCGTCCATCGGCGTGCCCGGAGTATCCTCCAGTTCGAAGAGCAGCAGGTCCGAAAGGGAAGATTGCGTGCCTTCGATCTGCGACGAAAGGACGGCCTCGCGGCGAATGTAGGAGTACAGGAAGAGGTGCGGATCGGGCAGGAGCGTACTGATGCTGTCGAGTCGTCCCACGGCTAGGGTAGCCCGCTCCAGCAGTCGCTGGCGCGGACCGCCGAGATCAAGCGTTGGAACCGGAGGCAGAGCGACGGGTACGAAGGCGCGTACTGCTTCCTCTCCAGTCATTATAACCTGATAATGGCCTGTGGTTTGCCGATGCATTTACCGAAGGCTTAATAAGAAAATCGCTGTTAAACGGAAAGCTAATTATCGTTAATAAACTAGATCAGAATCTAGCTAAAATAGGGTAAATTTATAGATAGCAATAGTTTATAAATACACGACGCTGCCGCGTATTCCTGTGTTTCTTCGGGCCGGATTTTCCCGCGACGCACGGCCGGTGAGTTGCATCGCGAATGCACGCCGGCTTCATCGCCAGCAGTTCCGGGAACTCAGCGCACGCCGCCGAGCCCTTCGGTTCGCGCCGCCCAGGTGGCGAAAGGCTCGGCGTCGGGTCGGAGCGCGGCGGCGGGATCGTTGGCGGTGCGGATTCGGAAGGCCTCGGCTTGCGCCCGCGCCAGCCAGCCTTTCTCCACCCGCAGCACCGCGAGGATGCCGTTCGGGCACGACGCGGGAAAACTCTCCGCCAGCTCCAGGACTTCCCAGCCGAAGCGGCCGGCGTCGATGCGCGGCAGGGTCCCGAGAAAATCCCCGAGGTTTCCCGGTTCGAAGGTGTGGAAGTGGATGTTGATGTCCTCTCCGCGCGCCACCGCCTCATGCATCCCGCGGGCGAGGGTTTCACGGGCCCCGGTGATCTGGTCCGGGGGCGTCCCCGGGCTGAAGAGGCTCCAGTCCACGCCGTGCGCGAAGTCATCGATGTGCGTGGAGTCGCACGCGGTGGTGCCGGCCGCGAGGTCGTCGAGCAGGTGGTCCACCGTCGTGAGTGGCCGGGTGCGGTCGAAGGTCATCCGGCGGTCGGGCACCACGAGGTAAATGATCCCGCCGGGGCGCGTCACGCGGCGCCACTCGGCGAGTGCGGCGGCCGGGTTGGCGACGTGCTCGAGGACATGCGAGGCGACGACGTAATCGAGCGAATGATCGTGGAACGGCAGCGCGCCGGCGTGACCGTAGTAATCCGCGAGACTGGCTTCGGCGCCGAAGGCCTTGAAGCAGTCGACGTAGACGGGGCGCGGCTCCAGTCCCGGCACCGGCGAGCTACCCGGGCCGATCTCGACCCCGCGGGCGCCGCGGCCGATCCAGTGTGCGACCTTCTCTTCGTGCGTCATGCGGGCCGGCGCGCGACGGCGAGCAGGTTGTAATGCAACGGCGTGCCCTCGACGGTGCGCAGCGGGTACGGTGTGTGGAACCCGAGTTCGACCTCGGGGTAAAACTCGCGGAGCAGCGCGCCAAGGCTCCAGCGGGTGAAAAAGTTCACGTGGGACGCCTCCAGCATGTGCCACGGCGTCGCGAGATGATCCCAGAGGTAGCCGAGGAGCTCGCAATTCGGGACCGACACGATCAGCCGGGGCGCGACGCGCGCGACCTCGCGCAGGAAGGCACGCGGCTCGTCGATATGTTCCAGCACCTCGATGCAGAGCGCGGCGTCGAACGCGCCGTCGGCGAACGGCAGCGCGCGGCCGTCGACCTGCCGGTGCGGCAGTCCGAGGCGGGCGAGTTCGGCGCAATCCGCCGGGTTTACCTCGACGCCGAGCCAGTCGTAGCCGTCCGCGAGCAATCCGCGTCCGTAGGACCCGAAGCCGCAGCCGACGTCGATCAACCGCAGCGGCGGCGGCCCGAGATGGCGGCGCAGCAGCGCGGCCAGTTCCCCGCTGCCCTCGTGCTGGGAAGGACCCACCGCCCAGATGTTGGCGCGGCGCTGGATCGCTGTCGTGCGTTGGTCGAGCAGTACGCCGAAATGGTTCGTGCGGTAGTCGCGCGCGATGGGGGTGACGAGCGTAACCGCCAGCGGCTCCGAGCGGCTGCCGTCGGTGTGGCGCACGCGGAGTTGGAGTTCGAAGGCCGCGGCGTTCGCCGCCGGATGATGGGCGAAAAACTCGAACCCGCTGCGGGTGCCCGGCGGCAAGCCCAACGCCGCGGTGACGTCCGGACGCTCGTGCACCGCCGCCGTCGCGCCGATCACCACGCCGTCCGCCCAAGCCTCGACGACGTCGCCCGCCGAGAGCCCGCGCGGCGGCCGCGCCCACCCCCGCACCCGAAAGCACAGCGGATCGACCCTGCTTTCTGAGGAAGGCTCGTCGATACAGGCGTACATGTTATGAGGCAGAGTTTAACCGCGGATGGCGCGGATTGAGCGGATGGATCAACAGGCTTTAGCGATGTTTCTGGCGCCCCACGGTTAGCATCCGCCCGAGTCGGGTGTTCGGGAACGAACGACCCGTTTCCATCCTAGGCGGGAGAATTTGAAGTTAAGGAGGAGGGCAACCTGCAGTCCGGTGATCGCCAGATAACCGCTCATCTGAGCCAGATGGGTGTCGGTGAAGTTGGTGACGACTTTGGTGTCCACAATCACGAGATCATCAACGATGAGGTCTGGAATCAGGGTGCCGATATGACGCCCGGCATACTCCACGGAGAATTGCTTCTGCTGGTCCACGCGGTGTCCGTGTCCTGCAAGTTCGAGCACCAGGGCGTTCTCGTAGAGCTTCTCGTCGAGTCCTGGCTTAAGCGTGTTCAGCACTCTCATTGCGGCTCCGATGATGGTTTCGCTGAGCTCGGCGTGGATGAGGTTTGCCATGGGATCTGGGCGGTAAGGGCTGAGACAAAGTGGTGTTCAGTCGACTGGTGATCATCCGCTGAATCCGCGGCATCCGCGGTCAAAAAGCCCGAAACCCTCACTTCAGGGGCGGCCAGTCGCGCGGGGGGAGGGCGAGGGTGAAGTCGTTGATCGTGAGCGTGAGGTTCGGGTTGTAGGCGGGATCGTTATCCAGCAGGTCACCCCAGGTCGCGCGCA
>JBEGJD010000381.1:0-2636 GCA_041184765.1 Verrucomicrobiota bacterium
CGAGCTGGCGCGCCGTCTCGGGGTCGAGCTGGGGAAAGCCGGCCGGCAGCTGAACGCCCGGCGCCAGGGTCGGCAGCAGGGCGAGGAGAACCAGGATGCGGACGAGCGGGCGGAGCATGGCGAGTCGCGCAGGGCAGCGCGGGTGCGGTGGCGGCAAATTCCCCGGTCACTCCCCCGCCCTGCAAGCTGGATTAACGCGACCGGATCCTAGGGGCCGAACCTAAGGGATGGCTTAACCTGAGGGTTCAGGCCAGCGCGGGTGCACTTGCTGCCGTGAATTGGGTGCGGCCTGGTGGGGGCCGGCCCTTGCGGAGGCCACGGCCCGAGGCGGGAGGCCCACAAACGGCTCAAAGGGGTCGAGGGCGCGGACCTGCTTTGCGTGGCATCCATAGACGCCGCGGGAGTGCCCGGTGCGGCGAGCTCAGGCGAGGGTTCAAAACTCGGCGCTCTATTAAGGATTAGGCCAAACCCGATCCAATGCACCTCCGGCTGGACCCCTCCCGTTCAAGCGCTGCCCTCATCATTGCCGCGGCGTTTATAAACGCCTCTTTCAACTTGGTCCGCGTACCAGCGCCCCTTGAGCCTTTTGTGGCCATCGGCTCGGACCCGATAATGCTCGATCCCAATTGAGTCAGGCTAGGGCGTGCCATGTTTTAGTCGGGTCGGGTTCTGAAAACACTGAACGCCCTGACCCCTTAGGCTGCGGTTGACGCCCGCACCCCGGGGTTGACCCCGGAAGGCGGGGTTCCAACCTCGCCCGATCCCTTTGGCCGAATTCCTCCAGCAGCTGCTCAATGGACTATCGCTCGGCGCGATCTACGCGCTCATCGCGCTCGGCTACACGATGGTTTACGGGGTGCTGCGGTTCATCAATTTCGCGCACTCGGATGTATTCATGGTCGGCGCGTTTATCGGCTACTTCGCCGGGCGGATCGTTCCGGAAGGAACGCTCTGGGGCGGCCTTATCGTTCTCCTCGTGGCCATGGCCGGCTGCGCTGTGCTTGGCATGCTGATCGAGCGACTTGCGTACCGCCCGCTGCGGGGCGCACCCACCCTCAATGTACTGATCACCGCCATCGGTGTCTCGTTGCTGCTCGAGTACTCCGGCCAGGTCTTCTTCGGCGCCGCGCCGCGCACCTTCCCGGCGATCCTGCCCTCCGCCAACTTCACGCTCGGCGGCCTTGTGCTTTCCTCCAACCAGCTGGTCGTGATCGTCGTCGCCGTGCTCCTTATGATCGGCCTCGAGCTAATCGTGCACCGGACCAAGATCGGCATGGCGATGCGCGCAGTGTCGCTCAACCCGCGCGCCGCCCAGCTGGTCGGGGTTAATAACGATATCGTGATCTCGTTCACCTTCGGCCTCGGCTCCGCCCTCGCCGCGGCCGGCGGGGTGCTCTACGCGCTCAATTACCCGTCGATCGATCCGCTGATGGGCGTCATGCCCGGCCTCAAGGCGTTCGTCGCCGCCATCCTCGGCGGTATCGGTAACATCCCGGGCGCCGCGCTCGGCGGCCTGCTGCTCGGCGTGGTCGAGACGTTCGTCAACGGCAGCCAGTGGTCGACCTACAAGGACGCGATCGCGTTCGCCATCCTCATCGTGATCCTGCTCTTCCGGCCCGCCGGACTGCTCGGCCGCGCCACCGTCGAGAAGGTCTGAACCATGCCGCGGCCGCACGTCGCCCTCCTCCTCGCCCTCGTCGCCGCCTACGGCGTCTCGAACTTCCCCGGCGGGCTCGATCCTTACCTGCTCGACGTGCTCACGGGCATCGGGATCAACATCATCCTCGCCGTCTCTCTCAACCTGGTGAACGGCTACACGGGCCAGTTCTCACTCGGCCACGCGGGCTTCATGTCGGTCGGAGCCTACCTTTCGTCCGCCGTCTCGCTCTTTGTCGCTCCCAAACTCGTCGGCGAGCTCTCCGCGGCTGGGCCCGTCACCCAGGGCGCAGTCTTCCTCGCCGCCCTCATCACCGGCGGGTTCTGCGCCGCCTTCGCCGGCCTCGTGGTCGGCGTGCCGTCACTACGGCTGCGCGGCGATTACCTCGCTCTCGTCACCCTCGGCTTCGGCGAGATCATCCGGGTTATCTTCCAAAACGTGGAGGTCCTCGGCGCCGCCCTCGGACTCAACGCGATCCCCGCCAGCACCACGCTGACCTGGGTCCTGGCCGTTGCCGCCGTCGCCGTCTTCGTCGTTCATTGCCTCGTTAATTCCACCTACGGTCGCGGCTTCCTCGCCACACGCGACGACGAGATCGCGGCCGCGGCGGTGGGGCTCAACCCCACGCGCTACAAGATCGTCGCGTTCGTCGTGGCCGCGTTCTTCGCCGGTGTCGCCGGCGGGCTTTACGCGCACTTCAAGCTCACCATCACACCCACCGGCTTCGACTTCACGCGCAGCATCGAGATCGTCGTGATGGTCATCCTCGGCGGTATGGGTAACGCCGTCGGCGTCATCCTCGCCGCCGTGCTGCTCACCGTCCTGCCCGAGGTGCTACGGCCCATCGCCGAGTACCGCATGATCCTTTACTCCCTGCTGCTCGTGCTGCTCATGCTCCTGCGGCCGCAGGGGTTGTTCAACTTCCCGGCCCGCCGCCCCCGCGGCTGAACCGCCATGGCCGAACTCCTTCGTCTCGAGC
>JBEGJD010000382.1:0-4283 GCA_041184765.1 Verrucomicrobiota bacterium
GTACCGCTCCAACGCCTCACCGGTCGCCGTCGCCATCGGTTCGGGTGCGCACCATTCGAGGCGCCCGCCCAGCCCCGATCGCACACGCGCGACGTTGCCAGACCACACGCCGAGCCAGGAACCGTCGGCACAGGCGTTCCACCGGAACGCCTGCCCGCCGTCGAGCAATTCACTGAGCACGTCGGCGCGCAGCGGCGCGGGCCAACCCGCGACCGGACGCCATTCGCTCCACGGGGTCACGGCGCCGGCTTTTCCCACAGGAAGCTCTTGTGCTCGGCGAGGAGCCGGCTGTTTCCGTCAAACAGGGATAGTTTCCACGCGACCGGATTCGCACGACGTCCGCCCGGCCACGCCACTCCGGTGAGCCCGAGTTGAAACGCGGTCTCGCCCGCGGGTACGTCGGCGGAAAACGTGAAAGTCACCGGCGTCGGCGCATCCGGGCGGATCACCTGCAGCTCGAAGCGCGCCCCGGTTGCCGCCGCTGCGATCCTCACGCGGGTGAGAAAGTAATATCCCTCGCGGGTCCCGGGAGTGGTGCGCAGCACCGTCGTTCCCGCGCCGGGTTCGGGGCCGCCGAAATATTCCCCGATGCGGTCGAACGCCGCGGCCTCCTGCCACGCGGGCCAGATGCGCAGGAATTCCGCGCCGGCCGCCGGAGCGCGCGCGGCCGAGAGGAGCGCGAGGGCGAGGAGCAGCGGACGGGCGTTCATGCGCGGCACCGTGCGTCGCGGCTCCGTTTTCGGCAAGCTCGCGGCGGCGCGATCACTCGCGGAGTTCGATCAACTGGAAGCGGTGCAAGCCGAGCGGCGAAGGCTCCCAGCCGCGGACCGCCGGGTGGATGAGATACGTGCGGCTCCCGAAGACGAGTGGTGTGACGGGAGACTCCTGCAGCAGCAGCGCTTCCGCGCGCTGAAACAACTCGAGTCGTTGCGCGGCGTCCGGCGTGCGTTCCGTCTCCGCGATTAGCTGGTCGTAGGCGGGGTTGGCCCAGCCGGTCCAGTTGTTGCCGCCGTCCCCGCGGAAGATCCCGAGGAACGTGAGCGGATCCGGATAGTCGCCGGTCCAGCCCATGAGACCGATGACGTGCTGCTTGGACTGCTGGTTCTGCACCCAGGTCTTTTGCTCGAAGGGTTCGATCGTGCTCCGCACGCCGAGCTCCTTCAGCCACATGGCTTGGATCGCTTCCATGATCCTAGGATACGTGCTGTCGTTCTGGACCTGTACGGGAAACACCGGCAGGCCGCGGCCGCCCGGAAATCCCGCCTCGGCGAGCAGCGCCCGTGCCGCTTCTGCATTGGTGGCGATCCGGGCACGAGCGTTGTAGCCACCGCAATCCGGTGGGGTGAACGACGGGGCCGCGGCGCGGGTGCCTTGGAAAACTGCCCGGGAGATCGCGTCTCGGTCGATCGCCAGCGCGAGGGCGCGGCGCACCTTGGGGTTGTCGAGCGGCGGCCGCGTGACGTTGAAGTTCACGTAGGTGACATTCAGCAACGGGTCGACGCGCAGGGGCGAGGGCGACTCCCGCCGGTACGGGTCCACCTTGGAGGCGGGAAGCGCGAACGTGAGGTGCATCTGGCCGGCGCGGAAATTCAATTCCTCCACCTCGGCTTTCTCGACCGGTAGAAATACCACGCGTTCGAGGCGGTTGGTGGCGGCGTCGCGGTACAAGGGATTGCGCGCCACCACGAGTCGTGCGTTGGGCCGCCACTCCGCCAGGGTGAAAGGTCCGTTGCCCACGTGATTGCCCGGGCGGGTCCACGCGCCACCGCGTTTGGTCACGGAGTCGAACTTCTCCAGCGTCGGGCGGTGCACGGGCAGCCAGGAGGAGTGCGCGGCCAGCGCGGCGAGGTGCGGTACCGGATGCGCGAGTTCCAACCGCAGCGTGCGGTCGTCGGGCGCCGAGACTCCGACCGTCGCGAAGTCGGCGACTTTGCCGGAGTTGAACGCCTCAGCGCCCCGTACCGGCCAGAACATGTACGAAAGCGAGGCGCCCAACGCGGGGCTCAGCAGGCGCCGGAACGAGAGGACGAAGTCGTGCGCCGTCAGGGGATCGCCGTTTGACCAGCGCTCGCCCGCCCGCAGCCGAAAGGTCCACGTCAGACCGTCGGCCGATGTCTCCCACGATTCCGCGACACCCGGCAGCGGACGAGAGGTGCGTTCGTCGAGGACCGTCAGCCCCTCGTGGAGCGCCACGAGCAGGATCTGGTCCGTGTAGGCCTCCGCGAGGTGAGGATCCAGATCGGCCGGCTCCGCGCTATTGCCGACCAGCAGTGTGCGGGTGCGGATGCCCTCCGCGACGGGCGTCTCGCGGCGTCCACAGCCGGCGAGGGCGGCGGCGAGCACGGAAAGCAGCACCAACGGAAAAAGGGAGGCGGTCGCGCGCATGGGGATTCATGCAACGCGCGGAGTTCCGCGGCGCAAAGGCGTTTTCCGGTCCCGGCGAGGTGGGGTTGGCGCATTGCGGGCTGGCGGCGAATGCTTCCGCGCGGCTTGCTGTCGGTATGAGAATCCTCCCTTGGTTCTGCGCAGCTTTGCTTGCGGCGTTGGGTGTTCTGCGTGGCGCCGAGCCCGTGCGCATCGGCCTGTTCATGTCCATCACCGGCCGCGACGCTTCCTTCGGCGAGGCTTCGCTGCGCGGCGCCCGGCTCGCGGTCGAGCAGGTCAACGCGGCCGGCGGCGTGCTCGGCCGCCAGCTCGAGCTGGTGGTGGAGGACAATCGCTCGGTCGCCGGCGAATCGGCCACCGCGGCCAAGAAACTCATCACGCGGGACCGCGTGGTGGCGCTGGTCGGCGAATGCTCGTCGGCCCGCACCCTGGAGGCCGCGCCGGTCGCGCAGGCGGCGGGTGTCCCGTTGGTGACGCCCGCCTCGACCAGCCCGAAGGTCACCGCGGTGGGGGACGCGATTTTCCGGGTCTGCTTCATTGATCCGTTCCAGGGTGAGGTGCTGGCGTCATTCGCCCGAAAGCGGCTCGGCGCGAAACGGGCGGCGCTGCTGATCGATGCCGGTTCGCCTTACTCGACCGGGCTGGCGGAAAGTTTTTCGCGGGTGTTCGCATCCCTCGGCGGTGAAGTGGTGGCGACGCAACGGTACGCCGGGGCTGATACCGATTTCCGCGCGCAGTTGACGGCAATCCGTGCGGCGCGCGCGGACGCGGTTTTTCTTCCCGGTTACTACGTGGCGGCCGGGCTGGTGGCGCGGCAGGCGCGGGAGCTCGGTCTCACGGCGACGTTGCTGGGAGGCGACGGTTTTGAGGCGCCCCAATTGCTGGAGATCGGCGGAGAGGCGCTCGAGGGAGTCCATTACTCCACGCATTTTTCCCCGGAGAGTGCGTCGCCCGCCTCTCGGCGTCTGGTGGAGGCTTATCGCGCGAGGCATGGCGAGACCCCCAACGGACTCGCGGCGCTCTCCTATGATGCGGTGACACTGGTCGCGGACGCCATCCGGCGTGCGGGTTCCACAGAGTCGAAGGCCTTGCGTGGCGCGCTGGCGGCCACGCGCGATTTTCCCGGCGCGACCGGGGCGACGACTCTCGACGCGCGTCGCGACGCGCTGAAGGAAGCGGCGATCATGAAGGTCACGGGCGGAAAGATCGTCTTTGTGGAGTCCGTGCGCCCGTGAAGGGTGAACCACGAAAGACACCAAACGCCCGAAAGGGAGAGTGGGGGTGGCGAAAGTAGCGTCCGAGGATCCGAGGGGAGCCCGCCTGAGGCGGGTAAACACCCTCGGCTCCATCGCACGCGTTTCGCAATGAAAGTCGGTCCGACACTTCCGGACGAATGGCATCCCGGGTAGCCGCGGCCGCTCGCCGCGGACCATGCTGAAACCGCGACAGCCGACTGTCCGCCGTCCGTGTCCTCCGTCGGCCAGGCGAAGGAGGAAGGCCCGGCGAAGGAGCAGGCCCATTCCGACCGCAGCGAATTTGAACCGCGGATTTCGAGGATGTCGCGGTTGATGAAAAAGGCGGTAAGCCTCCCCGAACTTCCCGGCCTTTTGTTCAAATCCAAGTCGCCTTCAGGGCACGCCAAGCCTGCCACCACTTTTCGGTAGCAGGAAATTCGGGGTGGCGCCGGCGGTGGGCGTCGCGCCACCATGCGCGCATGAAGAATCCCGCCCCCGCCCTCGGTCTTCATCGTCGTGATTTTCTGCGCGCTGGCGCCGGCGCGGTGCTGGGCTCGGCCTTGGCGCCCCTGGCGCTGGCCGGAGAGCCGGTTGGACCGCGGAGCGCGCGGGTTTCGATCGTGACATGCCCCGGCTATAATCCGCGTGAAGTGCGCGCGGCGT
>JBEGJD010000383.1:0-2648 GCA_041184765.1 Verrucomicrobiota bacterium
CTCCTGGGCCGCGCGCACACTTACGCGCAGCACGAGGCGCAGCCGGTGGATGCGCACCTTGAGCGCGTTGAGGCTGATGCCCTCGCGCGCAGCGATCGCGCCGTAGCTTTCACCGTCGATCAGTTGCCGCACCACCCGTCGCTCGCGGGGCCCGAATTGACGGAGCGCGACCTCCAGGGCCTCCGCGATCTCACGGTAGCGCTCGGGCCGACGCTCGTCGGGTAGTCCAAAGAGAACGGATTCGTCGGCGGTGCCGACGGGCCGGCAGCGGACCCGCCGCATGTGATCGAGGGCCGCATTGCGGGCGAGAGTGAACACCCACGTTTCGAAACGCTCGGGCTCCCGGAGACTGCGGATGCGGCGGACCATCTTGATCCAGACCGCCTGCAAGAGGTCCTCAACCTCGTGGGTCAGATGCACCCTTGGCCGAAGAAACCCCGACAACCGCGCGCGGTACCGGCGGATCAATTCCGCCTGGGCCGAGGCATCTCCGGTCCGGGCGCGCCGCACGAGCGCAAGCACCTCGGGATCCAATCCGGGCGACGCCGGCGCCGCCGGCCTGGTCGTGTCAATTGATCCCAATCCTTTGGACAGTGTGTACATGGTCAGGGCACGTCGTAGAGCTCGAGGAGGGCCACCCCCGTGGTGCCGCCGACGCCGCTCACTTGGGCGGTGTAGGCTCCGGGCTCGAAGACCATCAGGAGGGCGGCGTCCTTGGAGTTCGCGCCAAGCGCGAACGATCCCACCTGGGTCGCCGCGGCGGCGATCGCCGTGCCCGCACCGGCGAGGTTCCAATCGTCGTTCTGCTGCAGCGCGACCGTGGCGCCCTGCCGGAAGACGGCGAGCTGGGGATCGGCGAGCGTACCCGTCACGCCGAAGGCGGCCAGACCCGGCCCCACCCCTCGGATGAGGAGCCTTTTGGGCTCCGAGCCCGAGACGACAAATCCGGCGATCAGCACCTCGGCACCCGTACCGGCCCGGGTACGAGCGGAGAGATTGGTCAACGGGGCGGTCCCGACAGCCGGAGCGACATCATAGGCCTCGATCAACGCGACGCCCGTCGCCGCCTTGCCGGTGAGTTGCACCGTGTAGGAACCGTTGGCCGGCTGCACCAGAAGCGCCGCGTCCTTGCTCGTGGCACCCAACGCGAACGCACCCGATTGCGCGGCCGCGGTCGAGATACGCGTCGCGTCGGCGCTCGTGCCCCAATCGTCGTTGGAACCGACCGACACCCCTCCGGCGCGATAAAACGTCAGCACCGGATCGGCCACGACCCCGGCAACCCCGAAAACCCCGAGCGTGGGGCCGATTCCGCGCACGAGCAGCGACGGCGCCGAGCCCTGTCCCACATAGAAGCCGACGATGAGCGTCTCGCTGTCGGCACCGGCCACCGACCGCACCGACAGGTTGGCCAGCCGGGCGGTGCCGAGGGCGACCACGGCGTTGGAGGTGCTCGCGGTTCCGCCGGCGTTCGTGACCTTGAGCGTGTAGGTGCCGGCGTCGGCCGCTTTCAGGGACGCGAGCGACAAGGCGGCGGCGGTGGCCCCCGTGATCACGCTGCCGTTGCGCGACCATTGGTACGTGAGCGGAGCATCTCCGGAGGCGGCGGCGGAAAGAGTGACGGATGTCCCGGTCGCCAACGTCTGGAAGGCCCGGGGCTGCTCCGTGATGACGGGCGGCGCGGTCCGGGGCGCCGAACGCACCGCGAAGACTGGATACGTCGACGTCATGCGCTCGTAGCTGATGATGCCCTGCGCGCCGCGCGGGGGACCGTTGGCGGCGGGGATGTTGGTCGCAACCCCGAGTTCCAGCAGCCACGCACTGACGGGCGCGCCGTTCGCTCGCAGGGCGGTCGACGACCAGTAGGCGGTCGCTGGCGTCGTCGCGGTCGGGAAGAGCACGCGGTTGATGCTCGCCTGAGCGTTGTTCGCGGTAGTCGCGGATGTCAGCGTGTAATCCGTCAGGGTCTGCAGTTCCCGGATGTTCGGGAGGCGCCAGTCGGAGTACCCCGCGAAAACGAGATTCTCGGCGTAGGCCAGCGCCGCGGCCCAGGTCATCGCGGCGGCCGGCACCTGCGTCCACATCAGTCCCGTGTCGGTGTCGGTGATCGTGCCGTCGAGGTTGTTGGCGTAGTTGTGGGCGTTGGACGGATTCCCTCCGCGCACATAGCGGGCGTGGTAGCGCAACGTGCCGCCGGCGCTTGCGGTCTCACTCTTCGGCTTCGGCCCCAGTCCGCCCCCGGAATTCACACACCACACGCGGGCCCCGTCGGCCCCGTAGATGTCGCTGGTCCACCAGTATTCCGCGGCATCCGTCGGGTTCACCGGGAAGTAGGTGAGGTTCATCGCGGCCGGATTGCCGTTGTTGAAGTTCATGATGCTGAACAGCTCCGTCGGCGTCGGCAGGCGCCAGTCGGAGTAACCACCGGTGCGGACGGACGCGGCCCGCGCCACGGCGTTGTCCCACGTCGTCTCCCCGGCATCGACCTTCTGCCACATCAGACCGGTGACGAGATCGCTGATCGTGCCGTCGCCGTTGTCGCGGTAAGACGGCGGATTCAGCGAATAATCGGAGTCCTCGCCGAAGGTCGTCGAGGCGTCGAGCGTCTGGCCGGTGTCGGGGACGCGGGCGAGGCTCGGATTCGCCAC
>JBEGJD010000384.1:0-3007 GCA_041184765.1 Verrucomicrobiota bacterium
ATGAACCGCAGACACCACCACACCTCGTGCGACACCTCGTAGAACGCGTAGCAGCCGGTGATCGCGACGAATCCCACGGCGAGCGCGGCCAGCCGCCGGTCGCGGAATTCCCGGCGCGCGATCGCGGCGAACGGCAGCGCGAGCAGAAAAGTGGGCAAGAGGAGTGCCAGCCATTTCGCGAAATGCACCGCGGTGGGCGCGCCGTGGTGGATCGCGAAGGCCGCGCCGATGTTGCCGTAGCCCGACGCCAGCGGGTGTCCGTACAACGCGTGGTTGTACCAGGCCAGCCACGCCGCCCCCGGCAGTCCGCCGGCGGCGAAGGCGAGCAGCCGGCGCGGAGAGAGGCCGACGAGGATCAACAACGCCGGGGCGAGCAGCAGGTTCGTCGGCCGCACGAGCGTCGCCATCGCGAAGGCTCCTCCGGCGACTCCCGCCCAGCGCGCCGAGCGACTGGCGCGGAGTCCCGCCACCAGCGCCGCCAGCGACCACGCGGTTGCGAGCGTGTCGCTCAGCGGCTGGATGGAGGTGAAGAGAAAAACCGGGAATGCGGCGAGGGTGACGGCTCCCGCCGCCGCCAGCGACCGGTCCAGCCCGAGGTCGCGCGCGGCGCGGTACATCAGCGCCACCGCGGCGACGGCCGCGCCGATCAGGATGAAAAGGGTGCCGGCGCGCGCACCCAGCACCGCGTGCGCGGCGGCGAGATGCAACGGCAGCCCCGTGGGGTAGGTGGGGTTGAGCAGACCGCGTTCGCGCGAAGGGAAAAAGCCCTGCGGCAGGAAGTGCATGGCGTCGAGCGACGCGGCGGGACCGAGCTCCGGCGGTGCGCGCAACGGGGCCTGTAACCTGCCCTCAAGGAAGAGCCGCGCGCTGTTGAGGTAACCCGACGAATCCGCTCCGCCCGCCACCACCGCCGCGTGCCGGCTGAGGAAGACCGCGTAGAGCGCGAGGGCCGCGATCCCCACGAACAACGGCCATCGCGCGCGGGCGCGGCCGGAGGGGGGATTCGGATTTGACATGCCGCGGTCGCGTTTTGGGATTCGCGCACCCTGCCTGTGGCAAATTCGGAATTCAAGCGCCCGCGCGCTCCGCGGCCGTCATCCTCGCGCCGGCGCTCCGCGCGCCGCGCATGAAGCACGTCCCCGCCGAGGCGCCCCGCGGTTTCATCCTGCGGTGGCTGCGTTTCCGGCCGCGCGTGGCGCTGGTTGGGATGACCGCCCTTTTCCTTGTCGCGGTGGCGGAGTTCCACGACCGCGAGCGCGGCTTCACGAGCCTGCTTTCGATCGGCGATATCCTCGGCGAGACGAAGGTCACGGCACTGCGGGGGGTGCCCCATCATGTCTATGAGGGCTCGGCCGGCTACGACGGCGCCTACTACGTGCAGCTGGCGCTGAATCCCGCGCTCGACAACCCGGAGCTGCTCCGGGCGATCGACAATCTTCCCTATCGCGCGCGGCGCATCCTCACGAGTTGGTCGGCCTGGTTGCTCGGCGCGGGCCGGCCCGCCTGGGTCGTGCAGGCGTACGCGCTGCTCAACGTCGGCTGCTGGCTCGCGCTCGGCTGGGTGCTCCTGCGTTGGTTCCCGCCCGACAATTGGGGCAACGTGCTCCGCTGGGGCGCGGTGATGTTTTCCCACGGTTTGTGCATGAGCGTACGTCACTCGCTCGTGGACGGCCCGGCGCTGCTGCTGGTCGCGCTCGCGGTGCGCTGGCTGGAGGATGGGCGCGGGATCGCCGGCGGCGCCGCGCTCGCGCTGTCGGGTCTCGCCAAGGAAACCAGCCTGCTCGCCGCCGCGGGACTTCGCTTCGACCCGCGGTCGCCGCGCACCTGGCCCGCCGTGGCCGGTCGGGTCGCCCTTGTTGCGCTGCCCTTGTTCGCATGGATGGCCTACGTGCGGCTCCGGTTCGGTCCGGCCGAGGATCCCGGGATGGGCAACTTCACGTATCCGTTCTCCGGTTATGTCGAGAAACTCGGGGCGGCGCTGCGCGACGCGACCGCGACCGACGCCGCGCCGCTCGCCTGGGCCACGCTCGCCACGGTGCTGGCGCTGGCGGTACAGTGGGCGTTCTTCGCCTTCCGCCCGCGGCCGGACGACCGTTGGTGGCGGATCGGCGCGGCGTTTGCGGCGATGATGGTGTTTCTATCGACTCCCGTCTGGGAGGGATTTCCCGGCGCCTCAACCCGGGTGCTCCTGCCGATGACGCTGGCTTTCAACATCCTCGTGCCGCGAGGCCGGCGTTGGCTGCCGGTCCTGCTGGTCGGGAATCTCACGGTCGCGGCAGCGGTCTTCGAGTATTCGCCGCCGCGCGAGTTCTTCGCGGTGCGCGCCGACCAGACCCTGCGTGACACGGTGCGGGTGTCGGCCGGCAAGGGCTGGCACGGCCCTGAGCGGCACGGTCGCAACACCTGGCGCTGGAGCGCGGGCCGGGCAGAGCTCCGGTTGCATAACTCGAGTGGCGTACCGGTGAAAGTGGCGCTCGCCGGTCAGGCGGGGGCCGGTTCCGGCGAGCAGCGCGTGCGGGTAACCTCGGGTGAGCGGATGCTCTACGGCGGCACCTTCGGGGTTAAACCCGGTGAGATGCGTTTCGGTTTTACGCTCCCGCCGGGTGAGACGGTGCTCATCTTTGAGGGCGACCAGCCTGGACGGCGGATAGGAACCGACCCGCGCGAGTTGGCGTATCAGGTGATCAACCTCGAGATCAGCGTGCGGCCCTGAGGTGACGTGCTTCGGGACGCGTTCCCGACTCGCTCCGCGGGGGGAGTAACCACGGATGAACCCAGCGCGGCTGCGCCGCGCTGGGAGGGATGAGGGACGCTGCTTAGCCGAGGCTTCCTCCTTCGGAAGGGTTCGAAGTACAAGTCGCAGGGCAAAGAGTGAGAGGGAGTAAGGGTAATCGGTGTTAGGAGTGTCCGACGATCCGAGGGTGGCACCCGCGGCTACATCGCACGCGTTTCTTGACGAAAGTCCTTCCGGTATTTCCGGACGAAAGACGTACCGTGTAGCCGCGGC